>JAGQHH010000614.1 GCA_020431945.1 Cyanobacteria bacterium HKST-UBA02
CAATCGCTACCACCAGGGTTATCCTCATCACGGTGGCTACGCCTTTACTGATCTTTCTGCGACCGTATCGATATAGAACTGCGTCTCTTCTTGCTTTATCCAGACCGTTCTTGTCGTTGAAGTCTCTGATATCTTCTTTCAGTTCCTGTGGTGCTACGAACATGGTTTTCTCCGTTTAACCATTGATTCAGCCACTGATATGATGCCTGCCCACTCCACTCTGAAGGGCGCAAGGACGGATGTCAAGAAGAGTTAAAGTCAACCGGGGTGAGATTACGAAGTCCTTCCGCAAAGTCAGTCTCTGACTGTGCTCCAGTCATATTCGGTGACGCCGGTCGCCGGTTTCGAGACCGCCGGCTTAGATGGCCTGCTGCCTCTCTTGCCCCGGCTCTGCCGGGAGGGCTGGTAGTATTCGGGCTGTACCGGAGCGGGCTCGGCATTCTTCCTGTCCGGCAGCTCCGCCGGGGCACCGTCGGTGAGAAGGGCTCCTCTGGGGACCGGATGATTGCGATAGAAGGCGGTCATATAGCGTTTCCAGATCGGCGCCGCTACGGTACCACCGGTGATATTATGCCCCTTGACCGGATGATTGAGGGAATTGCCTGTCCAGACTGCGGTTACCGTATCGGGGGTGAAGCCGACGAACCACAGATCCCTCGATTCGTCCGCGGTGCCCGTTTTGCCCGCCGAAGGGATGCCTGACAGCCGGGAGCGCGTGCCGGTACCGGATTCCACGACCTTTCTGAGGATGTCGGTAAGCTCGGCGGTGGCCTTCAGGTCCAGGCTGCGCAAGGGAGTGGCTTCGAATTCCGCCAGCACATGCCCTTCGCCGTCCTCCATTCTTCTTATCAGGCGAGGCTCGATATACATTCCTCCCCGGGCGATGGTGGAATAGGCGCCGGCCATGGTCAGGGGCGACGCGGCGGAAGATCCAAGGGAAAGCGAGAGAGTACGAGCCAGCTCGTCTTTGATCCCGGCCCGGCGGGCGGTATCGATGATGGTATCAAGACCGATCTGTTGAGCGATCCTGATACTGCAGACGTTGCGTGAATATGCCAGGGCTTCTTCGGCGGTGATCATGCCCATGAATTTCCTGTCGAAGTTCTGCGGTTCCCAGATCTTGTCCCCGTCGTCCATGACCTGAAGGGGACCATCGAGGATCTGCGAATAAGGAGTGATTACGCCATTCTCGAAGGCGGAGAGATAGACGAATGGTTTGAAGGAGGACCCCATGGTATGAGGGTGCACGGCACAGTTCCACTGGTGCTCGAGATAGCCGCCCAGCCCTCCGACCATGGCGAGCACCGCACCATCGTCAAGACGGATACTGACCAGGGCTGCCTGATCGAGACCCGCCGGCAGGTGCGTCGAGGCGAGAACCGACTCGGCTGCTTTCTGGGCGGAAGGATCGAGATTGGTATAGACCTTCAGTCCTTTATGCCTGGTATAGCTCAGGCTGGACTTTATATAGTCGGCTACATAACCGGAATAATATGGATAAGGAGGAACGAACTGCTCATGGGCTTCCTGGCTCGAGGGAGGAGCGAAGATAACGCTCTCGGAAGCTGCCAGCTCGGCTTCGAAAGGTGTTATGAAGCCGTATTCGCTCATCTGGGAGAGGACTGTCCTCTGTCTCATCATGGCGCTGTAGAGATTGGCCCGGTCGCCCAGATGTGACGGTGATTTGATCAGACCTGCCAGAAATGCTCCCTCGGCGGCGCTCAATTGCGATGCATGCTTGCCGAAATAAGTCCTGGCCGCCTGCTCTATTCCGTAGGCGCCATTGCCGAAATATATCTGATTGAGATAGATCTCCAGGATCTTCTCTTTACCGTATCGGCGCTCTACCTCGGATGCCACGATGCCTTCGGCCAGTTTCAGGGGCAGGGTGCGCTCCGATTCCTCATAGAAGATGTTCTTGACCAGTTGCTGGGTCAATGTGGAGCCGCCCTGGACCGGCTTGCCGGCGCTGAGATTGGCGGCTGCCGCTCTCATGATGCCCACCAGGCTGACCCCGGAGTGCTCGTAGAAATAGTGGTCCTCGGCTGCCAGAACAGCTTTGATAGCGTAGGGCGAGACCTGATCGAGCTTGATCACCTCGCGTCTTTCTTTGGCCGGGAAAGTGCAGATGAGCTTGTCATTGATGTCGTAGAGCTGCATCTCGGCGCCGGGATTGTAATTCTCCAGCATGGAGAGATTGGGGATTCTGGCCAGGTGAACCCAGGAGAACATGAGGACGACGCAGACCACCATGGCTGTTAGCAAGGTGATGCTGGAGACAGTCACTCGAATAGAGGTGAAGAAGTTAGCGACGACGGGCTTGACTCCATCGAAGCGTTTCAGACGCCTGTACTGATCGGATTTTGCCATATCCTGATTATAGGCTTAGAGAGTGATTTCCGGCTCTTCGTCCGTGACCACCGCGCAATCCACCACGGTATTGCCGTGGGAGACGAAACCGAGCTTCCTGGCAGCAGCCCGGGAAACGTCGATGACTCCTTTGCCGAAGGGACCGCGATCA
>JAGQHH010000615.1 GCA_020431945.1 Cyanobacteria bacterium HKST-UBA02
GCCGGAGGATCACAGGGTCCTTCAACGGGAGGCTGTGCCGGAGGATCACAGGGTCCTTCCACGGGAGGCTGTGCCGGAGGATCGCAGGGTCCTTCCACAGGAGGCTGTGCCGGAGGATCGCAGGGACCTTCTACAGGAGGCTGCTCGGGAGGATTGGAGGGCTGCTCGCAATTACCACCACGCTCATTGCGATCGCCACGACCACGGTTCTGGTCACCACCGCCCCGATGCTCGCGTTCGCCATCATCATGCGAATGACGCTCATGGTGATCGCCCTGACTGTTGCGTTCACCGTTATTGTTGTCGCGTCCCCGGCCGGCACCGCTGTCGGTGCTGCCACGATGGCCACCATTGCCATTGTTGCCGCTGCAATCAGCGAAGACATCATGGTTTAGCGCTAGCTCGAGCTCATTATTGAGGGAGTCTTCATCCTTGTGATGATCGGAGCGGTTATCACGATCGCCGAAAGCTTTGCAGTGAGCCTCACGGGTCCAGCAGTTGGCGGCTGTGGTCTTGATCGGTGAGCTGCTTTCTATGCCTTCGGTGGGGTCTTGGGGTGCATCGATAGGAGCATGTGGCATTGGGGAATCCTCCAGAGCCCGTAAGGGGCAGGACAGGTGGGCAGGACATTACGCTCCAGGGGTGGGGAGCGGTTGGTCTTAGAGGGCTTGGTAATGACTGCCATTGCTCCGCAGAAGGCGAAGCGTTGAATTCGGCTGTCGGTTGCCAAGTTATTCGGGAAAAGTGACACAAATGTGACGCGGGCGACCGGGAACAGTAATATAGACCGTGAGCCACACCGGAATCAGCAGCAGGAAATCGACCACCACATGCTCAGCCGCATCAAGCTCGGACACAAAGCACTCTTGCTGGTAGGAATTCCCCTGGCTTTCGAGCTGGGATTCGCAGTGGTCATGTTCTCTCTCATGCATGAGGCGGAGCAGGACGTCCTCCTCACGAACAGGACCCAGAAAGTAGTCTCCCAGATCAACAAGATCTTCATCGACGTATTCGAGGTGGCAGTAGAATCCAAGACCACTACCTCGGGCGGTATGCAGGTTGCCGAAACCGCCGAGTTGATAAAACACCTGAGGGACGAGATCCTGGATCTCAAAGATCTCTGCTCCGATGTCCCGGCACACGTCAAACGGGTCCAGGGAGTCCTCGACTCGATGGATCGCATGCTCGACAATCTCGGCACGCCTCCCGCCAAAATGGACGAAGCGAGCGACTGGGTCAGCGGCAAGGACAAAGCAAAATCCATGAGACCGGCATTGCGAGCCATTGCCGTGGAGCTTCAGGCAATCAGAAAAGACCACGAGAGACTGGAGCTAATTCGCCTCGAGGACGAATCTAAAAGGCGCAAACAAATTATGAATGTCCTGCTCGCCGGCAGCATCATAAACGTCATCCTTGCCCTGGGGCTGGTCTCGCTTTTTAACCGGAATATCATCAGGAGATTGAACAATCTCATGGCTAATACTTTCCTTCTTTCTATAGGAAAGCCTCTCAATCCCCCGGTGGCCGGCTCCGATGAAATAGCGCACCTGGACAGGACATTCAACAAAGTAGCCGGCGATCTGCTCCGAGTCATGAACAAGCAGCAAGCAATCTTTCAAGACGTGGTAGACGTGATCTGCTCGGTGGCGGAAGACGGTTCTTTCACCGAAGTCAGCAAATCAGCGGCGAAAGCCTGGGGTTACAATCAGGAAGAGCTTCTGGGCACCAATCTCTTCGATCTGGTGGTCGCGGACGAGGCGAAAAGGATAAAAGCGAAGTTTCAAGAGCTCCGGGAGACCGAAGGGAAGACCCAGATCGAATGTCGCCTGCGCAAAAGCAACGGACCTATTATCAATGTGCTCTGGTCGGTGAGCTGGTCCGAAACCGAGAAAAACTTCTTTTGCGTGGCTCACGACATAACCGAGCGCAAACAGAACGAAGACATTCTCATCGAAACCGAAGCGACCCTTCGAACCATTGTCGAGAATCTACCCGTAGGTCTGATCATGACCAACCTCGCCGGTACCGTGAAGATGCTCAATCCGGCGGCTCAAGCGATGTTCGGGCTGAATCAAGAAGAAGCTTTCGATCGCAAGATCGGCAAATGGCTCGAGCTTGGCACCAGCTTCGATACTACTCAAGAATCCATGGATACCCTGATCGGCACGAACAGGGAGGTCAGGGCTCATCGATCCTCCGGAGAGACGTTCCCGGCCGAGATCTCCGCATCGGCCATCAGAACAGCCGAGGGAAGACAGATAATCGTCCTGATAGTGGACGTCACTTCCAGGCACGAAGTCGAAGCGATGAAACGACAGTTCGTCGCTATGGTGTCCCACGAGCTGCGTACCCCTTTGACTTCAGTGAAAAGCTATCTCGAGCTCATGGAGCGCGGCACCTATGGGACCCTCAACGATCGAGGCAGAGCGACCATGGGGCGCGTAGAAGAGAATCTCAACCGTCTCACCGGGCTCATCGAGGACCTCCTGGACATAGAAAGGCTCGAATCAGGCTCTATGACCCTGGAGATTGCCCGGGTCGAGCTGGAAGACGTTCTCGATCTGGCCATGGAAAGCGTAAGAGCTGCTGCGGGCAAGAAAGATATCGAAGTGGTGTTGCCGGTCACCGAGATCGTCTTGCAAGCCGATCGGGACAAGCTTGTACAGGTACTGACCAATCTTCTGGCAAACGCCATAAAGTTCTCCGATTCCGGAAAGCATATAGAAGTGAAAGTCGATACCGCCGATGACAAGGTCACGATCAGTGTCATCGATGAAGGTCGTGGAATTCCTATTGCGGCTCAGAAGAAAATTTTCGAGCGCTTTCAACAAGTCGAGCAGGAAGATTCCAGACGCTATGGCGGTGCCGGTCTGGGTCTGGCCATCTGCAAAGAGATCGTCACCCTACATGGTGGCACCATCGGAGTCGAGAGCACAGAAGGGAAAGGAAGCCGCTTCTGGTTCGAGATTCCCAGATGACTCTCCCGATCCTACTGGTAGTTGGAAGCATTCGAGGCTATCTCGCCGCGATAGTGGGTGCTCTGATCGTGCATGAACTGCCTGGCGTCGGAGACGCTCAGAGCAATCAGAGTAGCCAGAGCACAAAGAAATATAAACCACTCCAGCGGTTTCAGGCTAAGCTCGTCCCTGTTCATCGCAACCTCCTTTTTTGCTACACAAACTACATAGCGCAGCCCTACCGTAGTATTGCGTCAGCTAGTACACTAGTTGAAAGCGAGATCTCCATAGAATGATCAAAGTCGGAATCGTAGGCGCCACAGGATATACCGGACAGGAGCTGGTCCGGCTTCTTCTGCCGCACCCGGATGCCCGCATCGAGTGTCTCACTTCCAATTCATATAAAGGAAAGAAGTTCTCCAGCATCTTTCCCGCTTTCGAGAGCCTGGTGGACCTGGAGCTGATGAGCACCGACGACCTCGCCGAGATCATCGAGCGCTGTGACTTCGTTTTTTTCGCTCTACCTCACGGTATCGCCGCCGGGCTCCTGAAAAATCAGGCTCTGGCTGAGACCAGGGTGATCGATCTGGGCGCCGATTTCCGCCTGCGGAACGCCCGGGACTACCAGGTCTGGTATCAGCTCGAGCATCCCTGGCCGGAAGGGCTGAGCAAGAGCGTATACGGTCTCTCCGAATGGCGCCGGGATCGAATCCGAGAAGCCACCATAGTAGCCAATCCGGGCTGTTATGCCACCTCGGTGGAGCTCGCCCTGCTTCCCCTGGCCGAAGCCGGTCTACTGGGAGACACCATCGTCGACGCCAAGTCTGGAGTCTCGGGAGCCGGGCGCTCGGCTTCCATCGATACTCATTTCAATGAATGCAATGAGAGTATCAAGGCCTACAAAGTCGCCGCTCACCGCCACACACCGGAGATCGAGCAGGAGCTGGGTTCTTTCTCCGGGCAGCAGAAAAGAATAACTTTCACTCCCCACCTCATTCCGATCCAGAGGGGTATCCTCTCTACGATATATTGCAATCTTCCCGAGGGCGTCGGTATCGACGAGATCCGCTCCCTCTATAGAGAGTCCTATGCCAGCGAGCCTTTCGTCCGCCTGCTGGAGGATCGTCAGTCCCCGGAGACCCGCTGGGTAGCCGGTACCAATTACTGCGACCTGAGCATCAATATAGACGAGCGGACAGACCGGCTGATCATCATCTCTGCCCTGGATAACCTGATCAAAGGCGCTGCCGGTCAAGCAATACAAAATATGAACATAATGAGCAATTTCGACGAGACCAAAGGACTGAGCCTCCTTCCACGCTTTCCCTGAAGCCATTTCCGTAAAGCATTTCCAAACATTTTGTTGACACGGCTCCCGGACCGATGTTAACTTCCTTGCATAATGAACAGCACCAGCAACAACTTCGCCCTCAGCCTCCGGCTCCGACGCCCTCGATTCTCAGCGAGCTCGGGGAAGTCCAGGCATAGTTGACGCGCTAGTTTCGTCATCTTTCGAAGCCCCCGAGTATCGCTTACTCGGGGGTTTTTGTCTTTGGCCATATCAGGGAATCAGGAAAATGAAAACGACAATCAGCGCGATCAAAGGTGGAGTCACCGCAGCCCAGGGGTTCAAGGCTGCCGGAGAGCATGTCGGTCTCAAGCGCAAGAGAAAGGATCTGGCTATCCTGATGAGCGATCTGCCCTGCCAGTATGCCGGTACTTTCACCACCAGCACCGCCAAGGCAGCCCCGGTGCTCTGGAACAAAGAAATCCTCGAGAACGGCGCCCCGGTGAAAGCCCTGGTGGTAAACAGCGGTAACGCCAATTCCTGCACCGGAGCCCAGGGCTTCGTCCACACCCGGCAGATGGCTGAAGCTGTAGCCGAGCACACCGGATGCCAGAGCGAAGAGGTCCTGGTCGCCTCCACCGGCATCATCGGCGTTCCCCTTCCCATAGATGATGTCACCAGCGGAATCGCCATTGTGGCGCCGCTCCTGGGCTATTCGAAAGAGCACGGCAGCAGCGCCGCCGAAGCGATCATGACCACCGACTCTTTTATCAAAGAAGCTGCCCTGCAATTCGAGATCGACGGCAAGCTCATCACCCTGGGCGCCATGGCCAAGGGCTCCGGGATGCTGCACCCGAACATGGCTACCATGCTCTCTTTCATCACCACCGACCTGAGCATCAGCCCGGCTCTCTTGCAGAAAGCCCTGAGCGCTTCGGTCTGCGGTACCTATAACATGATCTCGGTGGATGCCGACACCAGCACCAACGACATGGTGGCTATCCTCGCCAATGGGGCTGCCGGCAACCAGACTATCGACACGGAAAACGACGACTACTGTCTCTTCGTAGCCGCCCTCAACGAGCTCAACGAGCATCTGGCCAAATCCATCGCCAGCGACGGGGAAGGTGCCACCAAGCTCATCGAGGTCGAAGTCAAAGGAGCCGCCTCTCTGGAAGACGCCAGAACCCTGGCCCGGGCGGTCGTCTCCTCCAACCTGGTCAAAACAGCTTTCTTCGCCAGCGATCCCAACTGGGGCAGAATCGTGGCCGCCATGGGTGCAACCGGCATCGGCTTCGATACCGGTGTCCTCTCCATCGAAATCGCCGGCGCCGGTCTTTCGAGCTATCTTCTCAAAGACGGTAATCCCTGCTGGATCGAAGAAGGCAAGGCGGCCTGCATTCTGGCGGCACCGGTGGTGAAGACCACTGTATTTATGGGCGGTGCCGCTCTGGACAACGAAAACTATCATGACGCCCGGGCCTGGGGATGCGACCTCACCCACGAATATATCCAGCTCACCAGCAGATATCGGAGCAGTCATGTAGTCACCATTCCGGCAAAGTCTGAGGTGGTGGCATGAAACTCGTAGTGAAAATCGGCGGAAGCACCCTCACCTCCCCTGCCACTCTCGACTCGCTCGCGCCGCAACTGGCCAGCCTCGTCGAAGAAGGCGCCACTGTCTATATCGTCCACGGAGCCGGTCCGCATATAAGCGCCCGGATGCTCGAGCTCGGACTCACCCCGCGCTTCGAGAACGGTCTGAGGGTCACGGATGAAGCCACTCTCGAGGTGGTGAAAGCGGAGCTTCTGGCTGTCAATTCAGAGATAGCCGGGGTTCTCTCCTCGAACGGTCTGGACATAGAAGTGAAAGGACCCGAGACCGGAGTTTTCAAAGCGGTCAAAGCGAGCTCTGAAAATACCGACCTTGGTCTTGTGGGTGAAGTCACCGGTGTCGACCTCGACAGTCTCGAAAGCGGCAAAGTCTCTGTTATCGCGCCCCTGGGCTTCGACGGCAAGAAGTTCTACAACATCAATGCCGACCATGCCGCCATGGCTCTTGCCGGAGCTGTGGACGCCGACGCCCTTGTCTTTTTGAGCGATGTCGACGGCGTTCTTCTCGACCGCAACGATCCAGAATCCCTGATCAAGCAGCTCATGCCCGGTCAGGCAGAAGACCTGATCTCCTCCGGCTCTGTCCAGGGAGGCATGATCCAGAAATTGAAAAACAGTATCAAAGCTCTCACTCTCGGTGTCCGAAGGGTGTGCATAACCGATGGACGACGAGCCGGCTCGTTGATCGAAGCGGCTCTCAACCGTATGAATTTTGGAACCACCCTCTTGCAAGAAGGACAACTGTCATGAAAACTCTCGACAAACCCGCAGTCAAATCTATCGTCAAAAACAAGAAAGAGGAGCAAAAGCTCTATAACTTCCCACCCAACCTCCTCGGTGGAATCTCCCAGAGAATGGCGCCTCCCGAGGGAGAATCGCCCCTGGCATTTGTCCTCAACGAAAATACCCTGAGAGGTCACGATCTGCTGGGTATCGAGCAGCTCACCAAAAGCGAGATCCAGCTCATCATCGATGTGGCGCTTCTTCTGAAAGCAAACAAGTTCGATGAGACCCAGACTCTTTTCGCCAAGGGTCAGACCCTGGCCATGCTCTTCGAGAAGCCTTCCCTGCGGACACGGTTCACTTTCGAAGCCGGCATGACCCAGCTCGGCGGGCATGCAGTCAATCTCGAGACCAAGCTCGGCGAAAGAGAGCCGGTCTCGGATGTGGCCAAGAATCTCGACCGGTGGGTGGACGGGATCATGGCCCGGACCTTCTCGCACAAGACCATCCTGGATCTCGCTGAAAATGCCTCCATCCCCGTGGTCAACGGTCTCTCCGACCGGGAGCACCCCTGCCAGGCACTCTGTGATTTCATGACCATCTTCGAGCACAAAGGCAATCTGGAAGACGTCAAAATCGTCTTTGTCGGAGACGGCAATAATGTCGCCCAGTCCCTGATGCTCACCGCAGCCAAGCTCGGATCGACTTTCATCCTGGCCTGCCCGGCAGGCTATATGCCCGCAGATGACATCATCGAAAAGGCTATGACCGATGCCGCCGTCTCCGGCGCGACTATAAAGATCACCCACGAGCCCATGGGGGCGGTCCACGATGCCGATGTCATCTACACCGATACATGGGTGTCCATGGGACAGGAAAACGAGATGAGAAAAAGGGAGCTCGCCTTCGAGAAATTCCAGGTGGACGAGACCCTCATGAAACTCGCCAAGCACGACGCCATCGTCATGCATTGCCTGCCCGCCCACCGGGGTCAGGAAGTGGTGAGCGAAGTCCTGGACGGACCGCAATCGGTAATTTACGATCAGGCTGAAAACAGGCTTCATGCTCAGAAGGCAATCATCTCCCTGATCATGTAATTTTCTCGACTATCTGCCGACCCGGCGCATGGAGAGCATATCTCGTGCCGGATCGGGAGCTCCTGCAGTGCCTCCGATCTCGATATCCACCGCCAGTCCGCCGCTGTAATAGCTCTTGCGCGGCTGAGCCGTGAGGGTGCCTCCATTGAAACCCCGGAAGAGATTGAAAGCGCTCCCTCCCGGATCACTCAGGGTCAAATGCGTGCCCAGGCGCCCTTTGCCAAGACCGGAAGCGAAGTGCTCGTCTCCGCCATATTCCCTGATCTCGCACCAGTTGAGAGGCGTCCCGGCCAGAGGCTGACCTCCGTGCTTGCCGCCATACTCGGTGCCCAGGAAGCGCACATTATCGGTGATGATAATCACCGGTGAGAGACCGCCTGTGATACTGGTATCCGATACCACTACGAGCTGAGACTCCGGAGAGAGCCCCGGGGTGAACGGAGACCTGTCCATGGTGCGTCTGGAGATCTTGCCGTCCTTGCCGAACTCGTAGAGACAGAACTGACTGCCGCCCCAGGAGAAGGTCTCATCGATCATCGCCATGACCGAACCGAGCTTCGGTCTGAGATTGCCGTTACGCAAGAAGCAATAAAGATGCTCGGCGAGCTGATTGCTGGTGGTCGCCGGCACCTTGGGCTGACAGCGACGCATCCGGGCATCTCGATCCTGGGGATAGTCACCATCGAAGGCTTTATAGATCGTCACCCGGCGATCGCAGAATGTATTGTCCTTCAATAGATCTCTCCAGGACTGCATTCCCCACACGGGGCCGCCGGTGAAGCGCAGGGTCATCACTCCCCGGGGTCCGGAGTCTTCCATGCTGTATGGCTGACAGCAGACCACATATTTCATATCCGGGCTCAAGCTCAGACCGCCCTTTGGCGCATCGGTGCGGGTGACCGTGCAAACAAGACGGACTATCGAGCTCACTCGCCTCTCGTCAGCCTTCTTGAATCGCGAGGCAGTGACGATCCTGGAAGAAGAGCTGAGACCGGCGAAGTAGAAGGACTTCTTACCCACCGGAATATTCATGAACGGCTTGTACATACCGCCCTGGCTCTGCTCCGGCCGGACCCGGGCATAAGGCAGAGTATGCTCCGGCTCCGGGATGCCGATAGTGGTGGTGCCGTCATCTTTGAGCCAGCCGCACTCCAGATTCACCGACTTGAGACGCAAATTGGCTGGAAGATGGGACTTGAGATAGGCGGTGACATCCTTGAGAGGCTCTACCCTGGCGCCATCCATATCTCTGGCTTCGCCGCCGCCGACGGCGGCGGCAAGTGTCTTATTCAGACGCTTGACCGTCATGAATAGAAAAAGTCGGTCACGATCGACCAGAGACATCATGGTGGCATTCTCCAGAGCACCGGCAACAATGGTGTTCTGACGGATGGTGCCGGTGAGGGTATTGATACCCGTCACCGGCAGAGGCTCTCAATCCCGGGCGAGAGTCGCCCGGCCCACAGGAGCAAAATTGCTCAATGAGACATAGCCGAAATGCGGATCCGCCACCACTATTCGCGACAGGTCGTTGGCCGCCACCAGACAGGCTGCCTCGACCACGCTGCTGGCCCGGTCCTTATCCACGAAGTAGAGCCCCAGCTGGCTCTGGACGATAAGAACAGGAACCACGATAAAGGCGATAACCACCATGATCAATACCAGCAAATTGCCGCGCCGGCTGCGTAATCTCACTCTCATGATCGACCCTCCTAGAGTTGACCGCCGAGACGAGTGATTCGCTCGGTGAGACGTGTCCAGGCATTGGCGATATTCTGCTGCATCGTCTGCAGATGTTGTTGCATACGAGTGATGAGATTCTCCTGCCTGGCTATACGGCTCGGGCTGTTGCTATTTTGCTGCAGATCCTTCAATCGATTCTGAGCGTCTTGAATCTTGTTCTGAAGATCCCTGGCTTTGTTTTCTCGATCCCGTAGCTTATTGGCCTGATCGCGCAGCTTGTTGATCCTCTGCTCCTTGGTGTTCCCCGGATTGGGTTGGGGTTGGGGCTGGGGCTGGGG
>JAGQHH010000053.1 GCA_020431945.1 Cyanobacteria bacterium HKST-UBA02
CTCCTGGGGAGACAGCTTGAGCCGAGCGTCTGGATCGTTCAACCATTCCTCTTTGACTTTCTCGTCGTCGGTGGCTTGTTCGACAACTCGCTTGCCGATCTCGAATGGCTTATTAGGATTCTCCAGGAGCTTCAGCCCCACGAGCAAGCCGGTACGCTTGCTCTTGAAGCGCTGCCCGGAAGGCACAGAGCTGACGAGCCCGTCCACCAGCCTGGGATACTGGGCTGTGAATTGCAGGGCCAGGGCACCGCCCATGGACTCGCCCAGGACAAAGAGCGGCAGGCCGGGATTATGATCCCTGACGATGGAGACCATCGCCCCCAGGTCTTCGAGCCCGGAGTTGAGATCGACTTTGTCGAATCCTTTTTCTGAAGACAGGGCTCCGAAGCCCCGGACATCGAAAGCGACGACTCCGTAGCCGAGCGGATTGATCCGATTGGCAAAGTCGTCATAAGAGTTATGGTGCAAACCCAGACCGTGTAGACAGACGATCAGGGCCTTTTGCTCGACAGTAGGATCGATGCGGACGAACCCGGGATCTGGCGTATCGCCGCGCTTCAACCGCCAGTTGGCGAAGTCCCGGGGGCGATCCTCCACGCAAACAGGGGTATTCTCGTCGAAGCCGGGCTCCTCAAGCAACTTGTAGGTGACTTTCCTGATCTCCGGATGATTGGCGGTGCCCATCACCACATCTTTTATCCGCTTGCGAATCACTGCCAGCTCGTCTTTCGAAAAGCGCTTGCCGGCCTCGGGCTTGTCGAACTCCGCCAGGAGATTATTGGTGCTGTCTTGCTTGAAGATCCAGAATGACTGCTCGAACATCGGTCGGGCAGCACCGCAGGTGCCGAGCTTGTAATAGACGTCCGAGAGATTGTTGAGCGACATGCCCACCCGCTTGTGGTCGGCACCGTACTGCACCACATCGATCTGGGCGACGCGCCTGAAACAGGGCAGAGCTTTCTCATATTCGCCCATGCCGTAGTAGCAGCCGCCGACACCCTGAAGGGCAGGCAGCAGCGCTGGGGAGAACTTTCCATAGACCCTCTCATAGGTATGCAGAGCCTTTTCATAGCCCTCCATAGCCCGGGAGAACTGCCCTTTCAAATAACGAGCTTCAGCGAGGCCGATATTGAAGTCAGCCAGATCGAGAGCGCTGCTCTTCTTCTTTCCGGATCTTGTCTTGTCCGCCAGGTCAAGGGCTTTCTTGAAGGAGGACTCGGCGTCGTCAGCCTTGTCGAGCCCTATATAGAGAAAACCGAGATTGCCGAAGTAGCGAGGATTCTCTTCCGGGCTGGCAAGGAGACAGTCCAGGGCTTTTTGATATTCACCGTCCCAGAAAAGCTTATTGGCGGTTTTCTGTTCTTCGGTAAAGACCGGCGCTCTGGCCGGGCTGCTGTGGCCGTGCTCGGCACAGAAAGCCGGAGCCGCCGGAACGAGCGAAACGGCAAGCGAAAAGGTCAGGACGAACCATAGACATAGCGGAAGCATGGCCAGATTATACAGGTTGCTCTTCAGATTTATCCGGTTCATGTCTATCAGGAGGCTCGATAGACGGCTCGTAGCGGTCGACCACGGCGGCACCCACGGCATCGCCCCAGACATTCACAGCCGTACGGCAGCGATCGAGAAACCAGTCGATGATCAGGATCAGAGAAACATTTTCGGTGGGCAGCCCGGCAGCCTTCAGAACGATGAGCATAGTGACGAGTCCGGCCTCGGGAATGCTGGCGGCACCGACGGCAGCCAGGGAGGCGGTGGTAGCGATCAGGATCATATGCACCGAGGTCAACTCGATCCCGGAAATCTGCGCGATAAAGACAGCAGCCACGGCTTCGTACAGAGCCGTGCCGTTCATATTCAGCGTAGTGCCCAGGGGCAGTACGAAATTGGCGTTGCGTCGGGAGACTCCCGCTTGAATCACCGACTCCATGGTGACCGGCAGAGCGGCAGCGCTCGAGGCAGTGGAGAAAGCAGTGAGAAGCGCCGTCCAGAGACTCTTGAAATAATTGATCACACCGCATTTCGGCTTGGCCAGAAAAAAGAGAATCGCCGGCAGGATGAGAATTGAAAAGATACCGAGACCGGCGATAACGGTGGTGGCATATTTACCCAGCGACATGAGCTCGTCGGCGAATTCCATGAGACCCCCGGCTTCCCCGAGGCGTCCGGCGATCAGAGCAAAAATCCCCACCGGGGCCACCATCATGAGCAGGTCTACGATCTTCATGATCGCGTCATTGGCGCCCTGGAAAAAGAGAATGACCGTCTCTCCCCTTTCTCCGATGGTGGTGATCACCGCACCAAAAACGAGAGAGAAAAGAATGATCGGCAGGAGATCGGTATTGACCATGGCCTTGAATAAGTTCTTGGGTATGAGCCCGACCACGATCTCTTTGAAGACCTGAGCGATATCGGGATCTTTCTTGCCGACATCCTCCTCGATCTTCTCGCCCTTCTCGGATTCGGAAGCCTGCTCGAGCATCTCCTCCTCGACCTGTTCGGCCTTTTCGCGGGAGATCTCGCTCTGGGGGATCTCCTTTTTCTCGATGGATTTTTTCCGGGTTTTCACAGCCCTGGTCTCGGCCCCGACCCCGGGCTGGATCACGTTCACAAGGACCAGACCGAGACAGGCAGCCAGGAATGTCGTTCCGAGGAAGTAGATGATCGTCTTTCTAGCAAGACCGCCGAGCTGGCGCACGTCACCGAGCTGGCTGATACCAACGATGATGGATGTCATTACCAGCGGTACCACCAGCATGAGCAGGGCCCGCATGAACATATCGCCGATAAATGCCAGCTCCTTGCCCAGAGCCGGGGCAGCGCCCCCTACGACGATACCCAGAACCACACCGGCAAAGATGAGGTAGGGAAGGAGGTCGGAGAAACTCAGTTTTCCTTTTTGCTCGGCATTTTGCTCGGCTTTTGGTTCAGACATGGCACCTTCTTTTCGCCATACCGTATCAGATTACCGGGGACAAATTAAAGAGCAAGAGCCTCGGTGAGCATGTCGATCATCTCCACCACCCCGTCACCGAAAAAACTCTCGGTGATGATATCGGCGTGCTCTTTGAGGGCAGGCACGGCGTTGCCGACAGCCACCCTGAGACCGGCCCCGGCAAAGAGCGGAATATCATTTTCGGCGTCCCCGAAAACCATGGTCTCGCCGGGCTCAGCACCGAGCTCGGTAAGGGCCGACCGGAGACCCGATTGTTTGTCCACCCCCTCGGGAAGGATCATGATGGCATTCTTGTTTGTCTGGATATGATGACCCAGACCCAGATCGGCAATGGCGCTCCTGACGACCTCTTCATGGTTTCGATAAGTAGCCAGCATGGAAAGACCGGTGAGAAGCGGCTCGACACCATCTTGCTCGAGTCTGTTCTTGAGCCCCTCATGGACCTCCCCGGCAAGGGCTCTGGTCTGTCCCGATGCAGGCTCGTGAATAACCGCGCCGTTCTCGCAGATAACAAGATCGAACAAATCTATACGGCGGCAATTCTCGAGCAAGCTCTTCAGGTAACGTCCGGTTACGAGGACGAGAAGACGCTCATGCTTGCGGGCCCTCTCCAGGGCTCCGACCACGCTGTCATTCATATAAGCAGACACCGCCAGGGTTTCGTCATAATCGAAAGCTAGTACCCTGAACGACTCGGTATTCAAGCTCGCTAAGCGCTTTTCGGGACTTTTCTCTGGCATGGCTCGACGACCCTCTCAACCTGACAATCATACTTTATGTCGAGAGAGCCATGGGGCTCTCCATTTTTGCTAGAATCAGTCAAGAATCAGAGGATTACCAGCATGTCAGGCACTGGAAAAAAGAAGTCCACCAGCAAGAAGAAGACGCCGAAAAAGGCTGAACCAGCCAAGACCCAGCCGGCACCTTCCCAGTCGGTCAATCTCGAGCCCGATCTGGCCGAAGAGTTCAAAGACCTTTTCAGCAAGATTGAAAAAGAGCACCACGACTATCTGACATCGGTTATCAAGAATCCCATAATGCAGTTTCAGGGCTCCACCGTGAGCGAATATCTGAAGCTTGTGGAAGAAAGAGGTCTCCCGAGGGCGGCAGCCATCGCCCTGGATAGCAGGGATTACAGCAAGGGTAATGCCTGGGAGCAGGCCCAGATGAATGTCATGAATGCCATTCTCCCGCAGAATCGCGAACTGAAGCCCCTGATCAAGAAAGCAGTGGAAGACGGCAGCACCAGAGCGGTCAAATGGTATCCGGAGGTTTGCGGCAATCCCCAGGAGATCATCGAGGTTCTCAAGCCGGTCCTCTCTGCCCCCGAGCCGAAAAGACGATTCTGGGCAGCCATCCATTTGAGCAAACATTACCAGGATGCCGGGGATCTGGTTCCGGTTCTGATCGAGGGTCTTGGCACCGACTGGATTGCTTTCAAGCAAGAAAACTCCAGCACCGGCATCACCGGTCGCGGTGAATGCGCCCGCGCTCTTGCTCGTCTCGGCAAAAAAGGCGAGCCTGCCCGGGCCGAACTCGAGAAGCAATTGAAAAGCCCCACTATCGATGCCGCCGATGCCAGCGAGATTGCCGGCGCACTTTATCAACTAACCCAGAATGCCGAGCCGGTCTTGAGAGATCTGGCTGTGGTAGCCGAGCGCGTGCTCACCCAGAAGCGCGGATTCACCCTGCACTCCGGCGACAAGGACATGCTCATGTCCTTGAAGAACCTCATCAAGACCTGGCGTGAAGGGGGTCAAGGCGGAGACGAAAATCTCGAGCAGAAAATCGCTTTTCTTGAGAGCGAGATCAAATACCACTTCCCATCCTGAACTGACCTCAGAAAATGCAGAAACGAACATTTGGTGATAGATTCTCGATCCCGGTCATCGGACAGGGGACCTGGCAGATGCCCGAACAGGGCGACGCCAGGCAAAAGGCCGTGGAAGCGCTCAAAGAAGGCGTCGAGCAGGGCATGGCTCACATCGATACCGCCGAGATGTACGGCGAAGCTGAAGAGATAATCAGCGAAGCGATCAAAGATTTCAATCGTGCCGACCTTTTTATTGTCAGCAAAGTGCTGCCTTCCAACGCGAGCTATACCGGCACCATCGATGCCCTGGAGAAGTCTCTCCAGCGTCTGGGCACCGACTACCTGGACTGCTATCTTCTGCACTGGCGGGGCAATACCCCCTTGAGCGAGACCCTGGCTGCTTTCGAGAAGCTGGAGGAAGAAGGGAAGATCAAGTCTTTCGGGGTGAGCAATTTCGATGTCAACGATCTGAATGTCGCCCTGGCCTGTCTCGAGAATGGCAAAATCGCCTGCAATCAGGTCCTCTACAATTTGAAGAACCGTGGTATCGAGCGGAGCCTCATTCCCTTCTGTCACAAGCACTCCATCTCGGTGGTCGGATACACGCCCTTCGGCAGCATGCCTTCCGAGTCGTCCGCGGCATACAAAGAGCTGGCAGCCATCGCCTCCCGCTATGACGCTACACCCAGACAGATCATCCTGGCATTCCTGACCAGACTGGAAGACACCTTCGCCATTCCCAAAGCCTCTCGTCCCAACCATGTCAGAGAGAATGCCGGCGCCGGCTCCATCAAGCTCGAGCAAGCCGACATCGAGGCCATGGACAGGCTCTTTCCGGCTCCGGACAGAGATACGCCCCTGGCGGTTCTCTAAATCGAGCAATCAGAGCATCACTGCCCGGCAAGCTGCGATGCGGCTCATGGAAGCCAGCACATCCCGGTGGGCGAGGCCGCCGAAATTGACGATGAGCAACAATTCGTCGGCACCGAGACCCTCGTAGAGATCGAGGATGCGAGCGATCTTCTCCGGATCGCCGAAAGCCAGGAGATTGCGCGAGTCGAGCTCGTCGAAAGAGCGTTGCCTGGCATAGAGACGAGTGCGCACATAGCGCTCGAGAGCGGCAAGACCGGGCTCCAGACCGCGGTCGTCACAGTAGGCATGAAGCGCGAAGCGAACCACCGGCGCGTCAAACTGTTCGGATGTCCCGGCATTATCCTCTCGAAAACCGGCTCGATAGGCGGCGACTGCGGCGCTCAGCTCCTCGACTCTCTCGGTGGTGGCATAGGGGATCATCATCAGACCATATCCCTTTTGAGCCACGAAAGGAGCAGCCTGATCCGATAGTATCGCTATCGATACCGGCGGATGAGGCTCCTGAACCGGTCTGACATTGAGCCTGACATGGTCGACCTTGTGATACCGCCCATGGTATGAAAAGCGCTTGCCGCTCCAGGCAAGCCGCAAGATATCGAGGGACTCGTCGAAGCGCTCTCGCTTCGACGACGGCTCCACGCCGAAACCTTCATACTCGTGTTTCAGATAGCCGGAGCCGACCCCGAGGCAGAGCCGCCCCCCGCTCAAGATATCGACCATGGCGAAGTCCTCGGCGGTGCGCAGAGGATTGTCGAAGGGCAGCACCACCACGGCACTGCCGAGACGAATTCGCGAGGTCAGCCGGGCGGCAGCCGAGAGGAAGATGGGTGGACGAGGTACGGCACCGTACTCGTGGAAGTGATGCTCGGCTATCCAGAAAGACGAAAAGCCCAGCTCTTCGGCAGCCACTACCTGCTCCAGAAGCTCTTCATAGAAGCGTGAAAGGTCCCGGGAGAGTTCCCGGGGATAATGATCGGCGACACAGAAAATACCAATTTTCATGACCCCGAATAATAGCATTTGACCAAATAAACTTGACAGCAGACTGGCAAGCTTCTTGAATATCCGGGTGAAGAGCAGTGAAAGACCAACCAAGAAAACTACCAGCAAGCGCCTGATTGCCGCGGCGGCCGGCGCCCTGATTCTCGCCCTGACGGCCGGGACAGGCTATCTCTGGTGGACTACCACGCCCCAGTTCGCCCTCACTCAAATCAGAGACTCGATAAAATCCAGGGATCCGAAGACATTCAATCAATTCGTGGACGTCGCCCAGGTCGTCACTTGTTTCACCGACGAGGTTATTTTCTCCCCGGCGGAGCGTACCAGGAACCTGACCAGATTTCAGAGGGCTGTAGGTCTGGGTGCCTTCCGCATAGCCAAAGTCTCCATCGACAATGCCCTGATTTTCCAGATCCAGAAGTGGATTTCGGAAAAGCCGGTGGATCCGTCTTCGATCGAATTGGAAAGCGAGCAGCCCGGCTCCCCCGATCAGGCAGAGGTTCCGGAGAACGCGCCGATATCGTCTATTCTGCGGGACGAGCTGAAACTGGAGAAAGAAAGACTGAAAGAAAGGACCTACCGAAAAATGGTGGAATATGCCGCCACCCAGCCGGATACTCTGGTCCACAGGATCTTCGTGGCTCCGGAAGGCGGGCACCGCAATACAGTCCGGAAGATCTTCCGGGATTACGGGTTCCAGAAGAAGAACCTGAAAAAGGTGGACCTGAATATGGTGGGAGAGAAGTGTCTCTGCACCCTCCATTTCGACTGTCCTGTCTCGGGCAGGCTTGTACCGGTCACTTTCGAGCTGCTCCGGGACAATACCAGCCCCCTGAGCCGCTTCCGGGTGACCAGGCTGATCCGGGCCAATGAGACCTTCGCCGCCGCCGGGGAAGATGCCGACCAGCAGGTGCAGGGTCTGGTTGCCCACGGTCTTGCCGGAGTGACCTTCTCCGGGGTACTGAAAGAAACCAAGTCGATTTTCATGAGAGTGACGGACCGGGCAGCCAACGCCTTAGAGGACCGATAACAATCGAAGAAAAAAGGCACTGGTCCGAAAGTCGCCCGGGAGTGACCCTTTCGAGTCCGGGGAGGGCTTCGAGGCGGAGAAAGGGCGTTTATCCGGGGCTATATCGTGGATAGATCCTAATGGATATTTCGGCTCGGCGCACCAGATGGACACTATCAACAAACAGTTAGAAAATCTCGAGACATTTCTCCAGCGAAATGGCACAGTTTCCCTCGACGAGGGGATAGACATGGCGGTGCGCATACTATGCGTCCTCGACTACTGTCACGGTCGAAAGATGACCCACAACAATCTCACCCCGTCCAAGATCGTGATCAGCGACGGCCAGCCAAGCCTGATCGATTTCAGCTTTCCGATTAACGGACACAAAGCGAGCAACACCTCCATCAAAGACTTTCTCGAGCTGCCCGAGTACCAGGTCAGCCTCGACCTGGCCCGGCGCAACGACACCGTCTCGGACGTCACAGCCGTTTGCGGGCTTCTCCTCTATTGCCTCACCGGTCATATCCCCGGTCCTCTCAAAGACAGCGACGGCAGGATGCCCCACCAGCGCCCGGATGTGCGTGCCACCCTCGACCGGGTCGCCGGCTACCGGAGCTTCCTGATCAATCAAATCTTCGACAAAGCCTTCCAGTGGCAGCAGAGCGAGCGCTTCCAGACAGCCATCGATCTCATGGAAGCCCTGAGCGCCCTGCGCAATTACAGCCCCGCCAATTCGATTCCCCCGGCCAATCTCACCGAGTTGATAAGCGGGCTCAGGAGCAACACCCAGTCCCAGACTGTTACACCTCACGAGATGCGGTTGCAGACAGCCTTCAACGGATTGCGGACGGTATTCGGGGAGCTGGTCCAGAACCTCGAGGCAGACTTCCGTGAAATGGAATCCGGTTACAGGAAAGAACGGACAAAGCCAGTCTACACTGCATTTCTGAAGCTGAACTACCGGCTCGAGCGCGACTCGGCGGTGAAGATGACTTTCCGTATGGAGATCGTCGGCAGCGAGATCGTCGTGAGCGGAGCCGTCGAAACAAGCGATTACGGCAATGTCGAGGAGCTTTTCAGGACAGAGCATCACGGCTTCTATGACAGCAGCGAGCTCGAGGCCGCGGTGAGAGAATTCGTAGCCGTCAATCTCGCCCGCATGCTCACCGGAGTCTGAGACCCTGAAGACTTCTTCTTAAAGCACCAGGGCGAAAAGGCACTGGTAGCCTTTCCGCCCTGATGATAGCGTCTTCTTATGCTAGGAATTGACAGCTTTTTTGGCCAGCTCCGGATTGAGCTCGGCAAGGACAGTTTTCAACTCCACCACATCGGCGTGGTCTTCGCCATGATGGTGGACGAGGATCTCGATCACCCGGCCGAGATTTCTCGTAGCATCGACATTCTTCTCCAGAGCAGCCTGGACCATGCCGAGATTGTAGAGATAAGGAACAAGCTCTTCGCTAAGCTCGTCGACATCGGGCTCGAATGCCTTGAGGGCCCTCCTGTACAGGCGCTCCGCCTTGAAGTATTTTCCTTTCTCCTCGAAATTCTCTCCCAGGGTCAGGTAATTGGTAGCACAGGTCATTTTAGCCTCCTCGGGTGTGTGTTAACGCAGCGGTAACCGCATGCGGTACCAGCACCAATGTTGACTTTTCGTCTTTTAGTGTTAGTGAAGTCTCGGGACTCATCTCGACCCGCATCTTGCCAGGGGCGATCTGCAGGTCTTCTTCGGTTGGCTGGTTCGAAACTCAGGAAGACTCTGCTTCAGGTCTCGTCAGTGCCGATATGTCTGTTGACTTCGATACTCAAATGATAAGCCGCGTCTAACGATTAATGCAAGACACTCGATCGAATGCAGTCTGCATAGAAAATAAATATATTGAATCTGGAAAAGCTGAACTGGCTAGCCTTCTAAAAGGCTACCCGGGACCGGCCAGAGAAGATAAAATCTGACCGGACGATAAGATCCCTAGCGAATCATACGACTATTAATATAGATCGCATAGGCTTTGACAACTCAATTTAAAGAGGTCGGACTTGAAAAGCACAGAACTCGTTGAAAAGATCACGACGATATGCAGGCAGCCGGGACTGAGCCCGGAAACCGCCCTGGGGCAGGCAATCGACTGCCTGGCCAGGGCCAGACCTTCCTGGCACTGGATTGGAATCTATATATTGATAGACGATCAGACCCTGGTCCTCGGGCCGTACCGGGGCGAGCCCACCGAGCACACCCGTATAGAAGTCGGCCACGGAGTATGCGGCACGGCGGTGGCGGAGAACGCCAATCAGATCGTGGCGGATGTAAGAGAGCTCCAAAACTATATCGCCTGCTCCCTCCATACGAGAAGCGAGATAGTCGTACTTATAAGAAGCGGCGAAAGAGTAATCGGTCAATTCGACATCGACAGCGACATCGAAGCAGCTTTCGGAAAAGACGATGAGAAGCTGCTGGAGGAGCTCTCTCCTGTGGTAGCACCGCTTGTGGAGGGCATCTTGAAGTAACCACCTCTTCACGCAAGTTTCATTTTCGGTTCACTTAGATTTCACGATCAATTCACCTACGTTTCACGCATGCTGCCTATACTCGAAACAATCGGTGATACCATTCGTGATGTGCAATGTCGAACCTTAACGTTTCTTCCTTACCAAACAAGACCAGAAGCCGCTCCGCAAGAGGCAATTTCTCAGCCGAGCTTCCCCCGGTTCTCTTCTTACTCTTTTTCTTCTTCGTATTTCCAATGATCAATATGGGCACCATCGCCCTGCGCTACTGCCTCCTGGCGGAAGCATGCCGCGATGGCGCTCATACCGCCGCCACGTCGTATACATTCGAGACCGGCAGCCCCGGCAAGCCTTCGGCGCTGGAAGGTGTGCCACCGGTGGTGAGCGAATTCGCTTCGCGCTATAGCGGCATCGACATCACCGGAATCGATGTGGACATTCTCGTAACCGATATCAATACACAGCAAGTCACCCGCTACACAGGCAAGCTCCAGCAGCCGGCCAACACCCAGAACAATCTCTACGCCCTTGAGACCATCGTGACCGGCAACCTCGAGCCGCTTCTCGACTATCAGGGTCCCGTCTTCTTCAACGTCCCCGGACTGACAAGCCCCTGGAGCGTCACCGTGCGCAGCCGCGAATTCGCCGAAAGCCCCCAGGGCCTCAATCAATAAATACAAGAGGTACAGATGATGAGAGCATACTCCGCTAGAAATCAGAAAGGCGCCATGATCATCCTGATCTGCTTCCTGATCGGCTTGATTGCTCTGCCTATGATCGGCATGTTCACTTTCGAGATCGTGAGAGCCACTGCCATCCGCGAGCAACTGCGCTCCGCCTGCCAGTCGGCGGCACTCGCAGGAGCCGCGACTCTGGCAAGCTCGGACAATACCGATCCATTGACCACGCACAATGCCGTTATCGCAGCGGCCAGGGAAGCTTTCCGCGCCAACACGATCAGCGAGTTCGTTCTCACCGCAGCCGATCAGGTATCTGTGGCCAATCATAATCCCGACTCGGACAAAGCCAGCATCTTCATCGAGCTCCTCGATCCCAACAGCACCCCTGCCAACCAGCCTGTGAGCCTGGGCGACACCAATGGGCGGATAGTCCATGTGGTGGGAGCCTTCGGTCTCAAACCGGTGTTCGGCGATTTTCTCGGCATAACCGGTCCTTTCACTCTGCGAGCCGACGGACACGGACGCGTGCCCCAGCTCGACATCGTGCTCTGTTTCGACGTCTCCGGCTCCATCGATGATCAGACCCCCGTGACCTTCGTGAAGCGTTACTGGGATCAGCCTCAAGGACGCATCCGCTATCAACTCATCAACGCCAAACCGGGTGCCCCCACCCCTGGTGGCATGGCCCATGGCCGTCTTTTCGACATCGTCGGGCCGCCCCCCACCGGCACCGGACTCAACGCCCACTATCCGCAGACCCTCGAGGCCTCGAGCAGCGGCTGTGACCGTCCCCTGAGCTTCAGCGCCGGTCTGCGCGGCAACACCAATGCCGGCTCGCCTCCAGGCAACTATCCCGGCGGCGGCGGCACAGGCAATCAATACACCTACACCGATCTCGTCGTCAATATCAGCGAAGCTGCCGACAGCACCATGGCGCTGCCGTTCACGAGCCCGGGAGGCTACTACTATCCCAACCTCGAGACCGTCGTGGAGGCCGCCCGGGGCAATCTAGAAAACGGCGCCGTATTCACCCAGGCGAAACTGAACACGGTTCCCGAGCTCAACACTGTCACTCCCACCCCTGGTTATCTTGCGGACTATCAAAGCAATGCCCGGATGAAGTTGAGACCAATTTATGATGCTCAAGAAGCTTCCAAGGAATTCTTCACGATCATGAACACCAATACCGAAGCTCATTTCGGATTCGTCTCATTCTCCACCACCGCCGGTACCAGCCCCACCGAGACTCAACCGGCAAACAATGTCGCCTCCAACTATCCCCAGGGCGGTCAGGGCAACTTCCCGCTGCCGGCCATCAGCCTGGACAAGAACACCACCAAATACACCGACATCCTCAATGTCATCCCCACCACGGTAGCCTACGGCTCGACCAATATCGGGGACGCCCTCAACCGCGCCAGACAGCAGCTGGTCAGCAATAACCGTCCCGGTGCCAGACGCGCCATCGTCCTCTTCACCGACGGTCAGCCCACCGCTCCCGGTGGTGGCGGTCAGCCCTGGTCCTATGCCCGAAGCGCCGCCCAGCAGATCAAGGACGAAGGCATCCCCATCTATACCATCGGGCTGGCTCAGAATTCCCAGGTCGTCCCGGGAGAATGCAATATCCTCAACGATGACCCCAACAAGACCATCACCTATACCGACACCAACGGCAACCCGCAGTCCTATACTCCGGGCGCCGGCAATCCGGGAGTCTCCTATATTGCCGGTAACGGCGGAAAATTCTTCCTGGTCACCAGCACCGCAAGCCTCAGGCTGACCTTCGAGAATATCGCCAGACAACTGGTCCAGATAGTCTCCGTAGACTGAGTAAATTAAAGAGAGGACAGAGTCATGAAAAGAAGAGAGAGAACCATAAGAGGCACCGCCGCCATCGAGATCGCCTGCGGCTCGCTCTTCTTGATGGTGCTCACGCTCCTGGCCCTGGATATCAGCATACTGATGCTCGGCTTCGAGATGAACGACCGGGCCTGCCGGGACGCCTGCCGCGCCGCCGCCCAGCAATCCAGCCCCCAGGCCGCCCAGAATGTCGCAACCGCCATACTCAAGAACCACAAGACCGACGGCAACTTCCTCAGCCAGCCGCAGCTCCTCACCGGGCCGGGACAATTCGTTTATCAGGACTTCGGAGGCAACCCCACCGCCGGCAATCCTACCGTCACTGTCACCACCGAGATGAAAGTGAAGACTCCGGTGCCCCTGGTCTTCGTCGGCAGCACCTTCGGGCATGATGGCGACTGGGTTTCGGATCAATGGACCTTCCAGAAAAAGTATACGTTTCCGATTGTTACATTCAATCTCGTCCTTCCCTAGCTCAAGACTTTCCTCCAGCACCACAGGCGGTGATCAACCCTCGCCGGGGGATCGCCGCCATGGTGTAGAGCCAGCTTTCATGAGCCTTTCCGGAGAGAATGAAAGTCTCGCGAAAGTAAATTCGCAAGCCCCCATAGCTCGCGGAATTCCCGCTCTACTTCACGATAATTTCACGTTCAGTTCACTTACACTTCACGGTCGGATTCTATATTGAAAATGCAAGTGAAATCGCAACCCTTATTGCTTAAGCCCTGGTCTCGAATGCACTCGAGGGGATGGAGGAGCCAAAGACAGACAATTGCACGACGTCGGCCACAACTGCGGGGTCTGTCGAGGCACCAAAAGACGCAAAAGCGCATGAGAGATTTTAAGCAATGATAAAAGAGCCGCTTCGGCGGCTCTATTATCTTTTTGCCTTTTCTACCTGATCCCCAGTCTCTGCTTCAGCCAGGCCTTCGTCTTCGGGAAGTATCTGTAGAGATCGGCGGTGTTCTCGTCGCCGCCCCCGAGCATACCTGCCACCAGCTCAGCGCAGGTCTCCCGCGGTCCCCAGTCGTCATCCTTGAGAAAAGTCGCCAGCTTTGTCTGAGCCGAGAAAGGCACATTCTTCTTGTCCAGGAAATACTCGTGTCGCAACTTCGGATCTTTGGAGATGGTCCACATATCGTCCACGATCTGGAACGACTGATTGAACACAGTGTGCTTCATGAGCCGGGGGCTGCGTGCCGCACCCAGATTTCTCGAGCCCCGCACCTTGGGGCGCTCGTACATATTCATCTCTTTTCCGTAAATCCGCCCCCGGTTCTCAGCCAGATTCAGGGTGGGGCTGGTCTCGTCGAGATCGTTTATGGACTCCGGCCATTTGTCGATCATATTAGGAGAGACCGAGATGGCTGCATCGCTGTCATCCAGGGCTTTGCGCATACCGGTCGGCAGCGCCTCCACCGCCTCGCGCACCGCTTTCATGGTCGCTTCGCTCACCGCCGGATGCCCCATCTTGGGCGGGGTCACCGAGATCCTGGTAGCCAGACCCACCGGCTCTCTGGCAGCAGCAGCTCCGGGCTTGCTCTCGGCCGCCGGGGCGATCGCCGGAGCGCCCTCCGGGGCTGCCGGGGCGGCATTGATGGCTTCGAGCCCCTTGGTGGCTATATCGGCTTCGGGAGTACCGGCAAAATTGTCGATCACTCTCTGGTAGGTCTTGGCCGCCTGATCTTTGTGACCCAGGGCGAGATAAGCATGAGCACAGTAGATCCAGACCGCCGCCTCTTTATTGCCGTTTTTCACCGACTCCCGGAACTGCTCCAGGGCAGCCTTATAGTCCTTTTTCTGGTAGGCGGCCACACCGGCTTTGTAAGCCGCTTCCCCCGCCGCCAGGCAGGGCGCATGCGAAAGCAGAACAAGAAGAAGAGCAAGCTTGAGAGGGCGCATTTCGACTCCAGAACATGGGCGGAGATACTATAGGCCTCTTACCAGCTTTCCCGGGAGCCTAATCATTAACTATCTCATCTGAGCTATCTACGCTACGGCGGGTTCCTGGGAAGCCAGGGGCAGCTCGAACCAGAAGATCGAGCCGGATTTGGATTGCTCATCGCTTTTGCCGACTCCTATCTGGCCGCCATGCTGCTCCACGATCGCCTTGGCGATTGCCAGACCGAGCCCGGTGCCGCCCTTGGAGCGACCGTCCCGCACCGAGACCTGCTCGAAGCGTCCGAAAAGCTTTTCCACTTCGTCGTCGGGAATACCCGGTCCATCGTCCCTGATCTCGAAGCGGCATTTGCCGCGGTCCTCGAAGACCTTCACCAGGACCGAGCTCTTCTCCGGCGAAAACTTGATGGCATTGCTCAGGAGGTTGCTCAGGACCTGCTGCAACCGGTCCTCGTCAGCAAGAAGAATGGCGCCGTCCTCGAGCTCGGTCTCGATATCGATACCGGCGTCCCGGGCGAGACTCTCGATGGAATCCACGGCGCGCCTGACGATGTCGTTGGCGTGGAGGCGCTTGAGCTGCAAGTCCATCTTGCCGGCCTCGATCTTTCTGATGTCGAGGATGTCGTTGATCAGACGAATGAGACGGTCCGCCTCCTCGCAGGCGATATCGAGCACAGGCTTGGCATGGCTGACCTGCTCGAGGACAGTGGACTCCATGAGACCGAGAGCGGTTCTTATTGCAGTAAGCGGCGTGCGCAGCTCATGAGAGACTGTAGAGTAGAATTCCCTGACCCTGTTCTCGGCTTCTTTGCGCTCGGTGACATCACGAACGATACCAGTGAGGATCTGATGATCCTCCAGGCGGATCACGCTCAGGGATACTTCTACCGGCATCAGGCTGCCGTCTTTGCGGGTTCCGTAGAACTCGCGACCGATCCCGAATACACGCCGCTCACCGGTCCTGATCGGATTGGGCTCGTCGGACTCCCCGACACCCCCGCTGAGCAAACCGGGCAGAATCACATTCACGTCCTTGCCAATCAGCTCGCTGGCCTCGTAGCCGAAAAGGCGCTCCATGGCGGAGTTTACCGACTCGATAGTGCCGTCGGCGTTGACCGTGACGATGCCGTCCGGAGCAGTCTCGACGATGGCACGCATGCGTGCCTCCCTTTCGGCGATGGCTTGCTCGGCTTTCTTACGCTCGGTTATGTCCCGGGCCTCGGCAAGCAGATAAATCACCTGACCGTCGTCATTCTTGACCGGCTTCACCGACATATCGACGGTTGCCGGACCGGCGGTACCCATCACCTCGGTCTCGAGCCTCACCATCTCGCCTTTCTCGGCGCGCCCCACAGCATCCTTGAGCTTGTTCTGCACCTTTTCGCTGTAGTTCCACCAGGGTGTCTCCCAGAATAGCGACTCTTTCACTTTTTCCGGGGCGAGATTGGCGAACTCCAGAGCGGTATGATTGACCTCCAGGACATTTCCCTGGGGGCTCAGCAATCCGCTGAACTGGAAAGTCTGGTTGAAAACAGCCCGGAATCGGCGCTCGGCGATACGGAGCGAGCTCTCGGCACGCTGTCTCTCGTTCACATACTTGTGCACCACGGCGATGATCACCAGAAGAATTATCAGGGCCACGGACATGAGCAGAGTGATACCGGCCACGGTTTGCATACTACCCCGGTCCATCTCATGGGCACGAGCCCGGAACTCGGCGTCAGCCTGATTGGCGAGATCATCCACCATCCCCTCGATATGGCTGGTGACCCGGTCCTCGCCCATCTCCGACGAGCGAGCCAGGGCGGCTTCGGTGCCGCTTTTCTCGAAGAGACCGATGACCTCGTCGGCACACTCGCGGCGCACTCTGATATAGCTCTTGATCTCGTCCGAGAGCATGCGATGCCGGCCGTTGAGGGCCATATCGAGGTCGCGGAGCCGCTGGTCGGCTTTCTTGATGTTCTTCTCGTACTGCTCGCGGTGCCTGGGCAGACCGCTGAAGACATAGGACTGCTCGCCGGCGACTGCGGCGCTCAGATCGAATCTGATACCATCCAGGACCGTGAGAACCTGGAGACGTTGCTGGGAGAGCTTGGTGTCCTCGAGCCGGCGGAAGCACTGGTTGAGGGAAATCGTGCCGATATGCACGAGCAGAAGCACCGTCACACAGATGGCTATGGTAGTCATTGTGGTCAGGGACCAGTTTTTCATCGGCGATTGCAGACCGCCGCATCAAGAATCGACGATGCGGTAGCCCTGCCCCCTCTTGGTGCGGATATAACCGTTCTCTTCGCTGTCACCGAGCTTTTTGCGAAGGGTCTTCATATGAGTACGAACCGAGTCGATGGAAGCAGCCGAGTCACTGTCCCAGACCCGATCGAGAATTGCCTCGAGACTGAAGCTCTTGTTCGGATAGCGCATCAGAAGCTCGAGCAAGCTGAACTCTTTGGCGGTAAGCTCGATCTCCACACCCTCTTTGGTGACTGTTCCGGCTGTGGGATCGAGCTCGATATCCCGGACCACCAGCTTCCGGCCGGTGAAGGTGGGCGGCCGTCTCAAAAGGGCGTTCACCCTGGCATCGAGCTCGGTGGGATGGAACGGTTTGACCATATAGTCGTCGGCACCGGCATTGAGACCACTGGCTTTGTCCTCTATGGTCCCTTTGGCGGTGAGCATGAGCACGGGAATCTTGCCGCCGGAGGAGCGGTACTGCCGGCAGACCTCGATCCCGGGAAGATCCGGGAGCATCCAGTCCAGAATCACCACTTCATAGTTGTTGGTTCGCAAGAACGCAAGAGCGTCCGCTCCCATCCCCGCTACATCGACCAGGTGTCGACTCTGCTCGAGCTGCAGCTTGAGCAGATAAGCGAGATTCTTATCGTCTTCGACTAGTAATATCTTGGCCATCAGAAAGCACCTTATGTACTTTTCCAGGTACTTTCCTAATATGCCTCATTTTACGGACTTATCATCGATTCTCTTATCGAGGAAATCTCTCAGCCCGGCAGGATCATCGGTGATGATACCGTCAACGCCCATGCTCGTGGCGCTCTCCCACTGATCCGGCTCGTTGACCGTCCAGGGATTGACTTTGAGCCCGACGGCATGGGCTCGATCAACCGCATCCTTGCGAATCTCGCCGAAGCCCGGATTCCAGCCGCTGGCGCCGATGGAGCGGGCATATGATCCAATATCAGACACTATCGCAACATCGAGAAATGCCACCGAATATTGCGGGGCTTTCTCATGAAACTTTTTGAGAAAACCGTGGTCGAAAGAGATCACGCAAATCTTGTCTTCATGCTTGTAGTCAGCCAGCATCTTGATCAGGTCATCTTCGATACCGGGATACTCGACCGGGGCATTCTTGACCTCGATAAAAATCCTGCACTTTCCATCCACCAGAGCGAGGACGTCTTTCAGCAACGGGACCCGGTCACCAGTGAATTCGGATGCGTACCACTTACCGGCGCTGAAACTCTTGAGCTCCTCATAAGTCCTGTCTTTCACCAGACCCTTTCCATCGGTGGTGCGGTCCAGGGTCTCATCATGAATCACCACCAGCTCGCCGCTCTTGCAACGGTGAATATCGAGCTCGATAGCATCCACCCCGGCATCGACACTTTTCTTGAAAGCCGAAAGAGTGTTCTCGGGCGCCCATTTCTTGCCACCCCGGTGAGCGATCACCTGAGGGTTGGCCAGGGCAGCCAGCCCATGGCAGAAACCGCTCAGTAACAGCACGAAGCAGATGGTTGTTCTTATGATAGCTTTGAAAAAACTTGACATGGTCGCTTCCTCCGCAGAAAGGTTACCATGTAATTCATGACCAGGAAGAACTCGAGAAGCAACGCCCTCATTCTTGTCGCAAGTGCCCTCTGGGCAGCGATCCTGCTATGTTCCGCCAGCGGCCAGACCCTGGCGAAAAGCAATCATGACAAACGTTTCGAGACGGCATGCAAGCACTTGAAGTGCAAGCGCTATAAGACCGCTCACAAGCACCTGCATGACCTGGCGGACAGTGGTCATGCCAGGGCGCAAACAGTCCTGGGCATGCTCTACGAGAACGGCGTCGGCGTCGAGAAGGACGCGGAGAAAGCTTACGAGTATTACAAGAAAGCTGCCGACCAGGAGCTCCCGGAAGCCCAGTCCCAGCTCGGTCATTTCCTCCTCAAGACCGGCATCACAGTCAGGAAAGACAGCGACGAGGCTGTAACATGGCTTCGCAAAGCCGCCCAGCACGGCGTCGTAGAAGCACAGTCCACTCTTGGTCAGGTGCTGGTGGAGGCGAAAAACATGCCGGCGAGCCATTCTGAGGGAGTATGGTGGCTCAAGGAAGCCGCTCGCAGGGGCAGCGATCAAGCGAAAGAAGCGCTAAGCAAGCTGCCCGGCGCCGACAAGGTCGAGGCAGGAGCGCAACAGGTCCAGGCACATTTCCAGGGCGCCGGCAGCCAGTACCAAACAGGAATGGAGAATATCGAGCGTTCCTGGAAAGGCTATGCCGACATTGTAAACACCGTCAACCAGGCGGCTGCTTATCATCCCTGAGCCGATCTTAATTAGGCTTTCTAGCTCTTGCTGGGCTATGATTCTCTCTATGATCGAGTCTCAATCAACACTGTTCAAGCGATTCATAGCCATCGAGATGCATCCGGCGGTCTACGCCTGTCTTATCTCGGTCAATCTCTGCATATGGCTCGCTTATCACTGCCTGAATCTCAGTCTCGGGTCGAGCGCCAGCCCGGCGCGGAGCGAGACGTCTCCGGTGAAAGCCGCATCCAGGACCACGGGGACGAGCCAGGAGACTGAGAAAGCCAGTGAAAAAGAATCGAGCAGAGTAATTTCTGCGATGTCCCTTCCCAGAATGGCTCGAGCCGAGGATTCTCCAGTTCTTCTTTCGTCCGGTTCAGCTTCTGCTGCCAGCTCCGATTCGATTCCCGTGCCCGAAGCCACCCCGATTTCCAGGACCGCCAGCAAGCTACCGGCGACTAAAGGAAATTCGAGCCAAAAGAATGCGAGTCAAAAGAATGCGAGCCGCAAGCATTCGAGTAGAAATAGTTCGAACCACAAAGACTACAGTGTCGGCAAAAATTACCTCGTGCCGCCGCCTCCTCCCATGGCGATATTCGATCACGGACAGGTATTTGCTTCCGCAATCCCGGCTCATTACCAGATCGACCAGGGACCGGACTATTCGAGCTATCAACCGGCCCGCCACCACTCGCACTACCAGCCCGGGCGCTCCCGCGACGCTGCCAGATTCGTCACCGTCGATCGCTACAATCGCGTAGTCGTATCTCGCTGAGAATTACTGCCTGAGACTCTCGACGTGGTCGAAGAATTGATCGACCAGCTTTCGATCGAGCTCGTGCCCGGTGGTGCCCGGCCGGATCTTGAAGAGAAGAAGCTTACCCTGACCGATGGGGACACAACCGACGAAACCCGCCGCTGCGGTATCGCTGCCGGTGCCGATCACAAAAGCCATGGTCTTGCCTCCGACCTCTCTCTGACTCTTCTCGATCACTGCCTTCATAGAAGCAGCGCTCTTCTCGACGACCGCATCGGGTCCGCTTCCATCGTCGGGCTCGACGGTCAGGTCGAATTGCGTTCGTGTGCGTCTGTCGCGCAGGACAAATCTCGTATAGCTCTTGCTGTCATCCCCTTCACCTGGCGAAGCCGATACGAAATCGAAACGCTCGGGCAGATCGTCGAACTTCACCACTAGCGAGAGGGTGGACTCTACGGCTCTTGAGTCGCTCAGGTCGGGAAGGACCACGTCCGTCTCGCTGGCTTCGCTGTCCTCATCGGCATCGCCCTCGTAGGCATCGGAGAAATCAGCTTTCTTCTTGTTGGAGAGAGCCTGCAAAGCGCTGCCCGGGTTGGAAAGAAACGGAAGCCAGAAACCACCCGCGTCCACGAGACCGACAAGAAGGATTATCGAGGCGATTGCCACGATCCAGTTCGAGGAATAATTAGACTTGGACTTCAACATCTTCCGAGATCAATAAAACATGGGCGCTTGCGATCATTCCGAAACCAGACTCAGCTGTATAGATTGTTCTGCCCCGGTTTGTCCGAAATGTCTCGTCGAGTGTGCAGTCGGAAATCGATGCGGTCCATGCTCGGGCCGCTTCGAGAGTCATATTCTAAAGATTCCACCGGTGATTAAAATTAAAGTTGCCGTGGTTTCGGCAGCAGCCGGTCTGATCCTCTCCTGGGTGAACGGAGAATCCTATGGAGGATTCTTTTCGTGGTTCATAGTCTTCGGGATCGGATACGGTCTCGGTCTCCTTATCCACCGGACCTCAGAATACAAATATGGTCCCAAGGTAGCGCCAATAGCCGTGATCTTTTGCCTTCTGGGCATGCTTCTCAACCGGGACGTGGCGACATCGCTCCTGTTAATGGTTTCAGGAGGCTTCTCAAGCTACCTGTTCATGCATACTCTGGTTGGCGCAGCCATCGGAACCGCCGGCATTCTTGTGCCGATCCTCAATTCCCTGCGCACTCGTTGATTTACTGCTGTTGAGGAGGTTCGCCACCGGGAGGTCCGCCTTGATTTGGACCACCGCCGGGAGGTCCCCAACCCTGACCACCGCCCTGCGGGCCGCCTTGATTCGGACCACCACCGGGAGGTCCCCAGCCCTGTCCACCACCCTGGCCGCCGCCTCTGGGCCCGCCACCGGGAGGTCCCCAGCCCTGTCCTCCTTGTTGTCCACCTTGAGGTCCGCCCCCGGGAGGTCCCCAGCCCTGCCCATTTCCTTGAGGTCCACCCTGACCACCGCCCTGGTTTTGACCGCCCCAGCCCTGTCCTTGCTGTCGCTCGCGCATCCGTCTCATCCTGGCTCGCGGTCCGAATCGGCGACCGCCTCCCTGGCCCTGACCCATGCCCTGGCCTTGCCCCTGTCCCTGCGGAGGTTGACCCTGCGCTGGTTGATAAGACCCCTGAGCGAATACGACTCCGCAGGAGAGGCTGAGACCGGCAATGAGAGATAACGACAACAAAGTGGTTCTGATCATGAAAACGCCCTTCCGAAAAGAGTCTATGGATAGATAAGAGCATTGAGCGCTGCCTTCAGCGCATCTATGTGCTGGTAGTAGTATTCCTCCGGCGCCGAGAAGAAAAACTCCTGAAGAGCCGGGGTCTCGAATGGCCGTTTGTAGTAGGGAAGAAGAAAATGAAAAGCCAGTCTCGACGTATCTCCATCGAGGGTCTCCTCCACTGAAAGGGCCTGCTCTCCGCCGGGAAGCGTAAGAACATTGGACTCCACCACTTCTCCCCGGACAACCCCGAGACGCTCGAGTAGATTGAGAGTATCGGGCATACGGGCGGGACCAGAAAGGATAGTAAGGTCCTGGAAAACTTCCATGAGCGACGAAGCGACAGTGATATCGACTTTCCAGCTCATCTTCAAAGACCAGTCCTTGCTGAAAGCGAAAACCATCGGGGGAACAGGTACCAGCAAGGTCTCACCGACTTCGGATTCGGCTTCGACGGCTTCCAGGGGCTCCCATCCGTCAGGAAGCACCAGCTGCCAGCCGGCGGGTGAAACGAACTGGGTCTGATTGCAAGAGGAATCGCTCATTTCAACGGGTCTCGCCGGGATCCATGCTGAGACCGAGCTGGACCGAATTGCTCATGGTGCGACTCTCGACCTTGCCGCGGCGAGTTATCTCGTATGCCTTCCGGTGATCTCCATCCATCACCACCATACCGCCAGCGGTGGCAGTCACTCCCTCATGAGTCATCTTCACACGCATATTCTTGACGAGGTCATCCAGGGGAATGGCGGTACCGGCGGTGGCGTGATCGCTCTTCAGACCCCACTGGTTGTGCACGAATGCCCGAGCCGGAGGTCCGTGGTCTATGCGGGTGAGGGTCACCACATGGTTGGCGCTGGAGCGGCTGGAGCCCACCGGTCCGGCGCCATCGAAGGGCGGGCTCGATCCATTCACAGCAATGATCATCGGCTTCTCGCCATTGAGCTCGAATGCCTTCATGAGCTCCCGGGAATTATCCACAGACACGATCGCCTTCTCCTCACCGGTGAGCTTGTAGCGAGCTTCCACCACCGTAGGCAGATTCATCCCCTGGAATGTCAGGGGTTTCTCGTTATCGCTTCGCGGCAGCCGATAGAGAAGACCGATACCATCATCGGTGCTTCTGAACTCGAAACGCGGATAGAATTCGGCAGCGATAGTCAGATTTTGAGCGATCCGGCTCGCCAGGTCGCGACCGCTTGCGTCATCACGCTTGAGATTGTCCGGATCAAGGGGAACCCTGGTGCCGTCACTGGTGGTGATCTCTCCGGAGGATACCGCATCGACGATGAGCGATGCATATCGATCAGGAGATTCCATAGCCAGGTCTCTTTGAACCACGCTCACATTGCAGGAAGGCGATCGTCCCTGATAGATCTCCCCCGGGTAAGCCACGTGTCTCATGATGTTCTGCCTTAGGGTCGACTTCTCGGCATTGCTGAGATTCGACGCCGTATCGACTCGCGCAAGGGACTTGTAGAATGCGTCCAGTTGGCCGGGGTCGCCATCGAGCCGGCGGTGAATCTCAGCCAGATCGCGCCGGTCGATATCGCCATGGGACCGGAGGAACTGAGCCTCCTCCGGCGACAGCGCCTCCCGGTAAGCGTTTTCCGCATCCTTCGAGCCCCAGCGGTCGATAGTCTCATCTGGATTGAGCCTGACACCCGAGCCGTCCGAATGGAGCACCGTGGCTTCGCCGTTTGTCTTGAGACTGGAGATATCACCGGTGATGGTGCTACCTTCGATATCACCGCCTGCGCCGACTACATCCTTGCGCCCGGGAGCGAAAGACTCGATCACCCGGTGTCCTTCTTCGTCGTTATAAGTAAAACTACCGGTACCACGATCGTAAGAGCCTTTCAGAAGACGCGGGAAACCATGTTCTCCTGTCGGCTTATTGAGCATCTCGACTCGATCCGCTCCGCTGGTCGCGTCAGTAAAGACCAGCTTGTTCTCCTGGAGTCTGACATTCTCCAGGACTTTGCCTGTGTCATCGGTCCTGGTGCCGGAGAAATATCCGTTTTTGGCGTCATAATGAAGCTGGGTCGACGAGCCGTCTTTGTTGTCGATGAGAACCGACTCGACCCGGGAGCCTCCGGGCCCGAATCTGATTGTCAGCTTGCCGCTCTCACTGCCCTGAAAGGTCTCGGAGCTGCGCTTCCCTTTCGGATCATATTCGGCGACATAGCTCTCGCCTCCCCGGTTATAAGAAACCAGGGAGCTACCGTCGGCGTTTTTTCGCATCTCGGCGGTAGTCCCATCGGCGAGGGTTGTGGTGGCGCAATGGCAAGCGTCATTCTTGTAGATCAGCCGGCCGTCGCCGCCTAGCTCTATGGTGCCAATCTTTTTGCCGTCTCCGTCCAGATAGTCGGACTTATAACTGCCGTTCTTCTGACGGTCCAGACTGACCACACGTCCGTCCTTCTCCTCGACCGTGATTGTGGAAGGTTCACTGCCGCCACCGGTGAAATCACCGGTGACCTTACGATCCCAGTCATCCCGCCTTTCGAAATGAAGGAGATTGTTCTTGCTGTCATAGACTTCGATGGCACCACTGTCGTAGGTCCGCTTGACCTGTCCATCCGGTCCTGTCTCCCGGCGATAAAAACGACCAGGCGGAACCACTCCGGAAAGTCCGTCCGCGCTTACGAACTCGCCGGAGCCGTTCTTCTTCAGCTCGACTTCGGTCTGATCGGCATTTTTCATAACGATCCGATCCGGCGTATCGCTTCCCGGCTTGACGTCGATATGAAATTGTCGATCGCCTGCCCGGGTGTCGGCACCGCTTACCTCCCACTGCCCGTCACCGCCGCGACCTTCCACCCAGCGGCGCTCCAGGCGATGGCCGGATTCGTTGTCGATGGTCACCTCGGTGTCGCCCCGGGAACGGGTCTCATAAGTGCCTGCACGGTCGCGCGGGTTGAAAGCCACTTCCACCGACTCGCCGCTTTCGCTCTGGTAGAAGATCCGGCCTTCCCCATCGGCGCCGACCTGATAAGAGCTGCCATCGCTCCAGTCGATCTCCCTGTCTCCGTGCCTGACTACGATCACACCCCCGTCAGCGGTCTGACCGGGCATCTTGATCCTGGCTCCCTTAGAAAAATTCGCCTGCTCGACAGTTTCTGAAAGCCGGTCATTGGCGATCAGAATACGCTGGGCGAAATGCTCGCGCTGGCCGGCAGTGGCGCCGGAACCGAGAACCTGTGCGGCCAGATCCAGAGCACCTGTATCCGCCTGCACCTGGTAGTGGTCGTTGAAGTCGAATTGCCGGGGGGCGGAGCCGTCGGTGGTGACATTCAGGTTTGCGTGCAGACGCGAAAGCTCGGCTAGCCCCTTGTCCTGCTGGCTCTTAGCGACATCTGCGTCGCTTCTGGTCAAAACGCTACCGCCCGCCTGACCGATGTTTGCTGTCATAGCCTCGTTGAGAAGCCTTTCTCTACCGGTGGATGCAAGCTCTACCGGAGACTCGCCGGTCTCGCCGGTCTTAGCTTTTTGAACATCGCCTTCCGGTCCTGCCATAATACCCCCGGATCACTCCCCCATATTATTCCCTGAAATCGAAATATAGGAGAATAAGAAAATGAGATCAGCGGTCAAAAGAGCTATCGCCATCCTCGCCCTCGGCGTCGCGCCCCTGCTCGCAGGCCCTGCCGGCGCTTCCGATTGCAAGAACGGAGTCTGCCCGGACCCGGGGAGCAGCTTGCAATTGACCAGGGCGAATCCGGATCAACCGCTCACTATGAGCGCCGGAGAAGGGCGCCGCTTCCATGGCTTTCCGGGTGCGACTACGGTGGCGATCTTGCTGCCTGTGCTGGTTCTGCTAGGTGCATTTCTGTTGATTGCAATATCGAAGAGTGGCGTTTTCCTGCAACTACTGAAAGACAAGCAGTCTATTCGCGACAGCATGAAAAACAGGTGAAGCATGAGAATCGGGACATCCTTCATGCTCGTCTTGACCTTGCTGATCGTCGTCAATGCCGGTCCTGTTGAAGGTCGCAAACAAACCGATCTGGAAATCGGCAAAGTGCTTTTCCACAAAGAGAAGCTGACGCCGGCTCTCAAATATCTCAATCGAGCCGTCAACGTCGATCCCCTCAACAAAGAAGCCTTTATGTACAGAGGCCGGGCGCTTCATTATCTGGACCGGCCGAAAGCCGCTATCAAAGACCTCAATCACTCCCTGGAGCTCGATCCGAAATATTCGGAAGCTTATCTCTGGCGGGGCGAGACCTATCTATTCATGGACGACTATCCGAAAGCCGTCGCCGACTTCGACAAAGCTCTCAAGCTCCGAAAGGCTGAGTCGACCTGGCCGATATTTATACGCCGAGCCAAGGCTTATCACATGGAGAGAAAGTCCGATCTCGCAATAGCCGATATCACCTCAGCAATAGAGGCGCGGACAAAGGCTTTCGAGCTGCGAACCAGAGCCGAAGGGAAAACCCTCCCCAGCGTCAAACGTGACTATGACAAAGACTTGAAAGACTTCCACAGCCTGCGAGGGGAAATTTATTACAACCAGGAGAAATACGACCAGGCAGCAGAAGACCTGACCACTGCTCTGACGGCCGGAGGCTTTTCGGATCAGATCTATCTCCTGCGAGCCAAGACCTATGAGAAAGCGGGGAAGATCCAGCTTGCCCTGAAGGACTATACGAAACTCATCGAAGTCAATCCGGAAGATGAAGCTGCCTATGAAAAAAGAGCCAACCTGCTCATGAAAGCAGGCCGGACAAAAGAAGCAGTCTCGGACCTGGACCGGGCAATCGCCAACTACCCGGGTCATGCCCCGGCAAGACTGTATAAGCTGCGCGGTCAGGCGCACCACAAACTGGGCAATAAAGCTCTGGAGAATGCCGATCTGAAGAAGGCGAAAACCCCGGACTGGAACGCCTTTTGATAAGCGGAGCGGGGACCGGTACAGAAAACTCTCTGCTAAACTCGAGATAACCTCATCTGAAGGAAGAGAAAATGAGCCTGGAAGACAGAAAGCAATCATATTTGCAACGCATGGCCGGCATGGCTATCCTCTTCGCCATCCTCGGCTCGGTCGTTCTCTGCATTGCCATCAGCTATATCAACAAAGTGATAGGCGACGCCCTGCCCAGCGATCCTCAGACCCAGAGCCAGGCGAAATAAACTGTCATTTCTGTGTTGTTTTCAAAACGCATCATGGTGACGATCACCTTGATGAGATACAGCGATGTTCGGGGGACATTTCGAATCGACTGATTCAGTCAGCGGCCACACGGTCGCACATTTCAACGCTTTTGAATACCAGGCAGGAGCCCCTGATGGAGACAGCAGCGAAGACGTTAAAGAGAAGCCGGCCCTGCTCGGCAAATCGGAAGTCATAGAGCAAGCCCGGAAGATGTTCGATGTCTGGGACAAGAATAAAAACGGCGTGCTCACCTACGACGAGCTGGTGAGCCAGATCGAGAACAAAGACAACAAAGCAGAAACAGCCCAGGTCCTGGCAGCGCTGTACGGCACGCGAAAAACCCTGCAAGACATGAACCGCGACGCAGGATTCTTCCAGAAAGAATTCGGGATCTCGAAAGGCGACCTCGAAGTCGCCGGCAAAGTCATCGAATGGAAAGCAAAACAGACGAACAATCCTTATAGCCTCGAAGGAGTCAAGGCTCTCGATCGCGATCATGACGGCTACATCTGCCGGAACGAGCTGGAGATCGCCTCGCGAGATCAGACCCTTCCGAAAAAGGAAAGAGAGCTGATTGACTTCTATATCAAGAACGACGACAACCGCGATGTCGTGTCCACCACTGACATGCTCACCTATTTCACTAAAAACGACATGGGCGATCGGGCGGACAAATTCCTCAACCGAATGGACATGATCCTGGCTCGCACCCATGAGATGCAAACCCGAGGCACAGACGACCTCTTTGCCGATCGAAACCCTGACGTCTACGGAGTATCTCAGGGTGTCCTGGGTGACTGCTATTTCATGGCCTCACTGTCGGCAGTGGCGGAAAATTATCCGGAGACCGTCAAGAACATGATCCGGGAAAATCCTGATGGGACATATACAGTCACTTTTCCCGGAGCGAAAAACGAGCCCATCACCATCGATCCGCCTACCGAATCGGAGCGCGGCTTGTTCGCCGGAGCGGCCGACCATGGCAAATGGGCGCCGATTATCGAGAAAGCATACGGGACTTACTGTCAGAAACACTTCTACCGCCGGACTATATTGAATATGAGCGGCGGCAATCTTCCATCAGAAGGCGCCGACGGTGGTGGCGTCAATCTCGGTCATCTTCTTCACCTCCTCACAGGCAAGAGCACCGATCAGGACTGGCTCGCCGTACCCGTCTCCTTCCTGCAGCGGATACCACCGCATCCGGTGAGCGAGATCATAACCAGAGCCAAGCTCGAAGCAACAGTCGGCACCGATAGAAAAGAAAAGACCCCGGTGGTAGCCTGGCAAAAACCGGGAGTCTCCACCAGCGTCTCTGACGTCACAAACCATGTATATTCGGTTCTCGACTTCGATAAAAACGGCAAAGACGGCGGCAGCGTCACCCTCTACAATCCCTGGGGTCACAAAGAGACCATCTCATTCGCGCAGTTCAAAAAACGATTCCATGTAGTCGCTTATGTGAAACCGGAAAAACCAAACTGAGCTGAGTATCGTCTCGTCAGATTTTGAGCGAATAGCACGAAATATGGTCCTGGACAGTACTTAAAATGAGAAGAACAGCAGTGGCTCGCAGAACTCATTGCAGATTCGCGTCACAGGAACGTCACGCAGCACTACTAGATTGCTCGACACACCTCGCTACAACTATTTAAACAAGTTTCTCGACCATGGAGGATACTATCATGGCAGATAGTTTCGAACGCAGCTCTTTTAGCACACACCAGGAACATAGCCTCGCCGCGACCAGCTTCGCCAACCTGGATCTTACAGACATTCGGGCTCTCAACAACTCCACTGCGAACGGCTCAGCTGACGCTCGTCTTGACCTTCCCGTGGTAATGCTAGATCAGGACACAGGCGGCCAGGATTCCAGTGACACGACTGACACCAATCCCGGTGGCTGGACAAGCGGCTACCTTCCGGGCGGCGAATTGCCAGTCTGCATCCCGGACCCGGATCAGAGCTGGTTGAAAGAGTTCGAATAATCTCATAGATAATACGACCGAAATAGGAGCCCTTCTGCTGTAGGGCTCCTTGTCCGGCGTGGATGTGGAATTAGCAGGCTTCACACTGGTGTCACAATTGCCTCTTAGGATATTCGTAACTCCACTCACTTCCTCGGATAACTTTACCTTACATAGGCCTGGTACCCAGTTGTTTCATACAAGAAATAAGCGGGTATATGCTAAGCATCAAGCTCTTTTCTAGTAAATACGTCCTTTCAGGGTTGTTCAGCGCATGGGCAACGAGCACGATAACGCCCACATTCCCACCGACGCTCCTGCCGGCTCCACCAGCGGGCAGACCGGAGAGCATGTCAGTCAGCAGGCTCTCGGCGACAAGGACGCTCTCGCGATTCTTCGAAAAACCGACAATGCCGCCGCCACGGCACCTCTGAACGACGTCAAACTGACCGACTCCCCTGCCCAGCCTCTATCCAGGGAGCAGGTCGAAAAGATCGCAGCGGCAATAGACAAGGCGGCAAATGGCGGCATTCTGGGAATCGGCACCGACGTTCCCGAGATCAACCGCCAGCTCGAGAAGCTGCACACCAAGGAAGACCGGGACCTTCTGGACCAGATCTACAGGCAGAAGTATGGGGACAAGGACTTCGGAATCGAGGCGGAGCTGCGCGACGAAATGTCCGGCGCGGACCTGAGCAAGGCCCTCAAGATCTGGAACGCTGCCGGAGAGAAGAGCGCTCATCAACCTGCAGCCCCCGCGGTTGATTCGACCCTGGCGCGGTCGGCTGTGGCTCCGGCCGAAGCGGTGGCCGCCAGTATCCATACCACCGGACCTGTTTCCGGACATGCCGAGTCGGTGGAGCCGAACGGAAGCGGTCAGCATAAGCCGCTGAACAGCGAACAGCTCCAGGCTATGGCCGAAGCCATAGACAATGCGGCAAATGGTGGCTTCCTGGGAGTGGGAACGGATAAGGAAGCGATTAACGAGCAGCTCAAGCTGCTCAAGACGCCCGACGAGCGGACCAAGCTCGATGAGTTCTACCGGCAGAGGACCGGTCACGGCATCGAGGACGAGCTCAAGGACGAGCTGTCGGGCTCGGATCTGGCGCGTTCCATGGAGCTCTGGAAAGGAAGCGACACCGATGTCTCCCGGGTCTATGTCGGGCTCATCGAGCATAAAGAATGGGGAATCGGCGCGCGCAGCAACGCGATAATCGAGAAAGACCTGCGTGATACCGTCTCCACCCTCAACTCCACCCAGATAGCCGAGCTCGATAAAGAATACAGGGAAGCTCATGGGGTGGGCATAAAAGACGCGCTTCTCAAAGACGAGAATCTCCCGGAGAGCACCAAGCAGGCTCTGGAAATTTACCTGAAAGGCACGGACAAGCGCACCCCAGAGGACACCGCAAAACTTGCCGAGATATCGCTTTCCGCCAAGAATCTCGATATGTTCGAGGAGACCTTCCGGGATGCGTCTCCTGAGGCGCGGAAGGCATTTATCGACAACGGCGGCGAAGAGAAGATCATGTCCGCCTTCGGAACCGAGATGGACGATGGAACAGGCGAGGGAACCTCCTATCTCGCCAACGAAGATACTCGTCACGCCCTCGAGTATGCTCGCATAGGCAAGCTCAGCGCCGCCACCAAAGTCGGTGACAATACCGGCATATTCAACGACAACGAGGAAGCAATCGAGCTCACTCTCAAGAGTCTCAGCCCGGAGGAGCGGCGCTCCTATCTCGAGGGCAAGAAACTGGCGGAAGGCGGGTCCACGGATCTGAGCCAGGCGCAGAAAGACGATCTGGATTACTACAACAAGCTTCACTCTGCTCTGGACAGCGCCGGCAACGACCGCGAGATGGCCAAATGGGAAGACATGATCGCCAATCCAGGCGGCTCCCTGGTCAGCAAGCTCGCCGAGCACGGCGGTATCATCGATGATTCCATGGGGGATGTCCTCAAGACCATCGAGGACATGTCCGAGGAGGACTGGAAAAAGCTCAAGCATGACCCCGAATACAGGAAAGAGATCGAGCGTGTGCTCGCCATCGACCTGAACGAAAGCGAGATGGCCCGAGCCCGGGATCTGCTGGATCGCAAAGCCGGGGCCGAGAACTTCGACAAAGATGCCAGGATGGTACGGCGCTCGGTCACCGACGCCATAGACGATCAGACCGGCATATTCAACGACAACGAGGAGGGAGTTCTCGAGGCGATCAAACGGATGACGCCGGACGAGCGGGATCGCTACCGTCAGGACGAGGAGTTCCGAAAGAAAGTCGACGAGAGCGTGCGCGGTGCCATGGACGAAGGCAGCGAACAGAAGGCTGCTTTCGCTCTGCTCGACTCGATAAGGAGAAACGAAGATCCCGAAGACAACGTGATTGCCCAGATTCACGAGCAGGCGACCCATATGAACACGGACGAAGCCGTGGTCATAGCCGATCTCGAGAAAGCCCTCAGGAAGCCCGAGGTCAAGGAAAGACTGGCGAACGATCCGGCTTTCAAGGCCGAGCTCGACGAAGCCCTCCACGCCGCCCTCGATCCCGACGAGTACGACCGCTACGCCAGACCTCTGATGGAAGGAGGGAGGCTCGATTTCAAAGTAAAAGCAGAGCTCTATCAGGGCGTCTTCGACGATGATGAGAAAGGCCTCTACGAGGCTATTCAGCATTCGAGCCCCGAGGATCGAGCCGAGATCAAAGCGGATCCCGAGGGCGTGCTCCACTTCCTCAGTGCGGAAGAGCGCAAAGTCGCTCTCAATATCGTCGAGCAGAATGGCGAGATGAAGCCGGAAGACCGGCTGAGAGCTTCCATACTGGGAGTCGGCGCCGACTCCACCGAGATCAAGAAAGTGCTCTCGGAGCTTACCCCGGAGCAGACCGAGCAAGTGGCGGAAGCCTATCGCGCCAAGTACGGATCGGATATGCGCGGCGATCTGATCGATGAGACCGGCGGCGACGATCGGCGGACGGTGGAAAGCGAGATGAGGACCGAGCCGGTCTCCGATCGCGAAGCTTTCAACGAAGCCCGGGATCGAGTCTATGAGAGCGTGGACGGTATCGGACGCTCTGTGGTTGATGCCATGGACGGAACCGGCGACATGACCATGGACGACCTCAACCAGTACGCCGCCGGCATGGCTAAATACTCCGCTCGTTACGAGCAGATGCCTGCCGAACAGCGCCAGCAATATCAAGATCACCTCGGTGAAGCTCTCAAGCTCTATCAAGAATCCGAGAGCGCCGCCGCCGATATGCTCGTGGATGGGACGATCATAGCCGCCGGTGTTGCCGGAGCCGGCTTCACCGGTGGTGTCAGCCTCTCGCTTCTGGCTTATACCAGTGTCGGCGGAGCCGCATTCAAGATCGGCGCTAAATCCGCCATCATGGGCAATGACTACGACTTCTCCGGCAAGCAACTGCTCACCGATGGCGCCAGCGGTGCAGTGGACGCTGCCACGATTTTCATGGGTCCGGCGCAGGCAGCGCAGATGCTCAAGATCGGTGGGCGCTCGGCAGCCACTGCCACCCGCACCATCATGGCGGAAGCAGACGATATCATGCTGGCAAGCGGAAGACAGATCTTCAAGGAAGGTGCCGAGGAGGTCCTTCAGCGCCAGACCTTCGAGCAGGTAGCTTTCGCCATCTCGAACGGCGCCGACGAGGTGAGCGAGGGCGCTATCAAAACCATAGCCCGAAGCGTGGCTAACAGCGCCGACGACGTGCCAGAGGTCCAGAAGATCATTACTGCAGGCCTCAACAAGGCTGTCCGGGACGAAGCCGCCAACGGCACCAAGGCCATGCTCCGCGAAGTAGCCCTGAACAGTGCCGCTGGCAACGTGGGCGGTGGTCTGTCGGGCGGCGTCTACAGTGCCGCCGAGTGGGACAGTTCCCGGAGTTTCGAAGAGAACATCGCCATGGTAGGCAACTCGACCCTCATGGGCGCCACCACCGGCACCCTCATGGCAGGCGGCATGACCCTGGGCATGAAAGGGCTCATGAGAGGCATCGGTGCCCTGGGACGTGAAGTCGAGCCCACCGCCGGCATGGTCGACGATGTCCTTCCCGGACATCCCGGACATCCCGCACATGCGGAGATAGCCAACTTCGCTGATGTTCCTGCCACACGGGTGGTATTGCCCGACCAGAGCCTGCACGATGTCGGAGACCTGGTCCAGGTGAATGGTCAGAAAGCCGTTCTCGCTGGTGTGGACGAGTCGAGCGGGCGGGCCATCGTCCGCTATCCCGAGCGGGAAGGTTGGGCCGCAAAAGCAATTCAGGCTGACGATCTCAGCAAATACCAGCCGGTGGAGATTCACGGCAAGACCTATCTGGCAGGCGAAGATGGCACCGTATACAGTTACTTCGACGCCGGCGAAGGCGGCATGCTCTTGCCCCGACATGAGTATCAACTCGCTCCCTCTGCGACAGCCATCGAGAGCCTGGCGCCTGACGCTCCGATAGCCTCCAGGACCTTCGCTACTTCCGCCGAGGAAGACCTGAGCAAGGGTCACTTGAGACTGGACGGCGACGTTCACCCGGAGAGCCGACGCACCGAGGTCTATCCCGGTCAGATGGAGACCGCCGACGGCAGGCACATCGATGTAGTTTTCCATGCCCCCGAGCACACCCCCGAGCAGCAGGCAGCGCGCCTGCAAAACGAGATGGCCGGGCACGAATTGAGCGACATCATCGGTTTCGACAGCCGCTATCCCGCCGCTATGGAGTCCAGCGCCACCGTCAACGGACGCACCGTAGACGGCTGGGTGCAGGAGTCTTCCGGGAGCTCGGAAGCGCTCCAGGACCAGCTGCGCAATCGCACAGTGGAGCGGTTCGGCCGAGTAGACCGTTTCGACGAGGATCTACCGAAGCTTCTGAATGAGGATCCGGCGCTCAAGTCCAAGCTCGAGGAAGCGATTGCCGAGAGGCTGGTCTACGGAGACCACGACATCAACCTGCACAATATTGCCCTGTCCGAGGACGGAGCCGTTCGCAATCTGGATCTCGGCGAAGCCTTCAAGACCAACGAGAGCCCCGAGCTCTCCACTTACCGGCACAGCCTCCTCGATATCGGATTGCACAAGACTTTTGCCGGTCAGGAGATCTCCGATCCCATAAGGCAGAAACTGGGCAACTTCGCGAAGCAGTTCGAGGACGTCGGCTCCCAGGCCGAGCTCGCAAGAAAGCTCAACCTGAGCGAAGATCAGGTGCGAGCAGTGGTCAGCCGTGCTCGCGAGATGGCCGAGAGCGGACGCTTCCCCGACATCGATCCGAAATTGATCGATCCAGACAATATCGATTTCTGGCGGGCGGCAGCCAGGGTAGAAGCCGAGGACAGCGGCCTTGTGGCCCGGGAGAGCGTGGATGGGCTGCGCTCGGTGGACGTCGCCGACGGCTCCAACCTCAAAGTGGACATGGACAGCGGCCGGCTGCGCTCTATCGACAACGAGCGGGGCGGCCATGTCGACTTGGGCTACGACCAATCCGGCAATCTGAATGAGGTGGTGCATCCCAACGGAATAAGATATGCCACCGAAGACGGCGTCAACTGGAAAGTCACCGACAAAGATGCCCCGGGAGGCGGTTATGAGATCCGCGGGAAGATGTCCGTCAGCGAAGACGGCAGCATCTCCTGGCACCCCGAAGGCGGCAGCCTGAGCGTCAGGCATCCTGACGGCTCCATGATCATGCATGACCCCAACGGACAGATCGAAAGGATCATGGCTCCGGACGGACGCATGAGCTATGTCCGTATCGACGCCGCCGGCGAGCTCAGGGATGTCACCCTTCCCAACGGACTCAAATACAGCACCGAAGACGGGCTCAACTGGCACGTCACCGACCCGACCGCTCCGGACGGCGGCTACGATATCAGGGCAAGCATGTCGGTCTCCGAGAAAGGCGAGATCAGCTGGCATCCGGAAGGAGGCGACACTACAATACGTCGTGCGGACGGCTCAGGCTTCGTCAAGGATCGAGAGTCGGGCAAAGTAACCGAGCTATTCGACGCCGACGGCAAGAAGACTCATATAGAATACGACCGCTCGGGCGAGCTGCGCAAAGTCACTCATCCGAACGGCGTCGTTTATAGCTCGATAGACGGCACCAACTGGCGGGTGACGGATGTCACCGCCCCTGATGGCGGCTACGATATCAGAGCCCGCATGTCGATGGGTGATGACGGGCGGATATCGTGGGAACCCGAGCCCATCAGCGTCAATGCCGAAGCCCGGGCTGCCGAGATCCCGGCTACCCCGGTCAAGTCCCTGGAAGAGATGCTCCGGGAAAGCGACAACGGCACTCTCAACCGGCGCGTCTACGACAGCGGCAGCGGCGCTTATCTCGATGTCGATCAGGGCACTGGAAGAATCGCCACCATCGACAGCCAGCGCGGCGGCAAGGTCGAGCTGGGTTACGATGGTACAGGCGGCGTCAACGATGTCACTTATCCCAACGGTGTGAACTATCGAACCGATGACGGTCTCAACTGGCATGTCACCGACAACAATCATCCCGACGGCGGCTACGATGTGCGTGGCAGCATGGCTGTCAGCGATGACGGTCGTCTAGCCTGGCATCCGGAGGGCGGTGATCTCCAGGTTCGCAACACCGACGGCTCGGTTCTCAAATACGATCGAAAAGGCGGGCTGCTCACCGATATCATCACGCCGGAAGGCAAAACTCTGGGAGTGGAGCGCGGTCCCGCAGGCGAGATCCTCGAGGTCAAGCACCCCAACGGTATTGTCTATTCGAGCAAGGACGGCGTCACCTGGCACGTCACAGACGCGACCGCTCCAGACGGCGGCTACGATATCAGAGGCACCATGACCCTTTCGGAGGACGGCAAGCTGAGCTGGCGTCCGGAGAACGGCGACACGACCATCAGACATCCGGACGGCTCCATGGTCAAGCAGGAAGGCGAGGCCGGCAGGGTGATGGAGATAATCTCTCCGGAAGGACAGAAGACCCGCCTCGGATACGACACCAATGGAGAGGTGAGGGAAGTCACTTATCCGAACGGGATCGTCTACCGCAGCCTGGACGGCGAAAACTGGAGAGTCCAGGATCCCACCCATCCAGAAGGCGCATATAACATTCGCGGACGTATGGATGTCACCGCTGATGGTGACCTGCACTGGCAGCCCGAAGGCGGCCGCCTGCAGACCAGGCGTCCGGACGAGACCGTGCATATTGCGGAAATGGAGACGGATCTCTTCGCCGAAGGCTCATTCGACAGCCTGAATGGCGGCAAAGGCAAGCGGAAACTCTGGGGACCTCAGCGCGACGTCCAGAAGATGAGCTCCGACGAGCGGATGCAGCTCTTCCGAGACATCGAGGTTGTGCGCTCGCCCCTGACAAACAGCGAAGCGGCTGATGACTTCGTCGAATCGGTTCTACCCAGGATACAAGAATGGCGGGATCTTACCCCGCTCATGAAGCCCCTTGATGCGGCCAAAACACGATACGACAAAGCCATAAGCGACTACCAGATCTTGCTCGACACCACCTTCGATCTTCCGTCCCAGGCTTATTTCGACAACAACGCTGCCCGGGAGTTCTTCAAGAACAGCCCCGAAGAGCTCAAGATTGTCGATGAGTTCCTGAACGCCAGAGAAAGCAGAAACCTAGTCAGCCAGCACGTCGAGAAGCACCTGCAGGTCCGCCGGGACGAGCTGCAGATGGCTCTGGATGACTTCGCCGACCGGCACGGCCTGCCGCACATGGAGATCAAGCTCAGGGAAGGCGAGCATATGGGGGCCAGCAAGGCCAGCTATAGCGCCGGCGAGATCACCCTCAACAAAGAGGACC
>JAGQHH010000616.1 GCA_020431945.1 Cyanobacteria bacterium HKST-UBA02
CATGGAGCTGGTTGCATGGAGCTGGTTGCATGGAGCTGGTTACATGGGGGTGGCTATAGCGGGTTGGTGTTAGCGGGTTCGGCTATAGCGCTCCGGGTCCCGGGGGTCCGGGGGGACCGGTGGGGCCGTCCGGCACTTTAGAATCGTCGATCTCGGGCTCGGTTTCGGGATCCGCCAGGACCTGGTCGATGAAATCGATATTCTGCCTGGCGGCGGTCAGGGCGCTGTCTCTTCTGAGGGCCTCGTCGAAGTCGGCTCGCGCGCCTTTCAGGTCGCCCAGGCGATAGCGTGCCACAGCCCGATTGAAGAGGGGCTGCCCGATCCTGGGGGCTTCCACCGCTGCTGCTGTCCATGTATGAATGGCGGCATGGAGCGTGTCGGCGGAGCGCTTCGCCATTAGATCGCGCTCTTCCTGGCTCTTGCTCTGGTCGTGCATCGCTTTTATAGTCTCGACCGAGCTCCGGTAATAGACGAATCCTTTATTGTAGAGCGCCTGGGCGAGATCGCATTTGATACCGAGAGTATTGGTGAAATCAGCCAGAGCAGCGCTGAGCTTGCCCTGGGAAAGGTGGGTCACGCCAAGGTTGTAGACAGTTTGATATACGTTGTGATTGGTCATGATGGAGTTCATGAAGTGCTTCTCGGCCGAGTCGTAGTCGCTCTTGTCCACGGCATCGAGTCCGAGATTGTATTCGCCGACTCCGTCAATCGAATAATAAGTAGTCCGCCATGCAAATCCGGCAGGACCGGCCACCGGCGAAATTCCGCGTCCGTACGCCTGATAGCTCTTACTCGACACGGGTTGCTGCGGGCTCAGCCCCTTCACGGCAAGCATTCCTGCCTTCTCATGCTCGGCAAGGCCGAATTGCGAGTCCACCGAGCTCGGCTTCTCCACTGTCTTCACGAAGCTGACGAAACAAAATAGAAACGTGACCGAAACAATTGTCAGAGAAGTCAAAAGTATCGTCCAGAATTTCTTGTGGCCACTTTCCGGCTCCTGAGCGACGATACCCTCGAGCTTGTTATATTCGTAGTCGGTGGCGTCCTCGGTGGCATCCTCGACAGCCATAGCGAATGAGTCGAGGAGACTATCCTCCACCGGCAGCTCGAGTCGCTTCATCTCCGCTATTGCGTCATTCATCACTTGCTCGGCGTTCTGCCTGACCGCGGAGTAAAGAGTCTCGTAAAACTCATCCGACTCGGTCCGCCCGGACTCCGACAGAGAAAGCGCATTTTCGGAAGCCGAACGTTTGGCTGCGGCGGTAATTCCGGTCATGGTCTCACGCGTGATTCGTTCGATCTGCTGCGCTTTCTTCCGCCCGATTTTCGGCTCCTTGCCGACCCGCTTGTCACGCATCTCTTTGACAAGAAGACGCTCGTCTTGAAGACTCGATCCCTTGCCACCATCAGCGGTCGGCTCCGCCCCGGCAGCGGAGTCCGGAATCGCGTCCGGAGCCGATGGGCCACGCACCGATACCGGCTGCGGCGCGACTTCTTTGCGCAACAAAAGGGCCTCATCGCGAGTGAGCTTGCCCTGGAGAATCTCGTCGTTGACCTTTTCGAGCTGAGCCCGGAACGACTTCGGATCGGCAAGACAATCGAATGCCAGGTGAACGTCGTCCAGGCGCTGCTTCGCAAGAGAGCGCGCTTCCGGATTGTCCGAAAGAAAGTCGTCCCGGCACTTCTGCGCTTCCCGGTCCCGGGCGCGCTTGAGCTGCCGCCTCGAAGCCCCGGCAGGCAGACTTAGCACCCGTCTCAGATGCGTCCGGTATGTGGACTCGTCGATCTTTTCGGTCAGTTGCGCCAATCCCTTTTTTTGCTGCAAACCAGAACAACTTTATACCCAGAGAATCTGTACCGGAGATATTTAATGTCATGAGGACAATAAGTCGTGAAATCCGTAGAAAGCCTGAGAAAGTGGCATAAGATGAAAGGCTCCGGTTGCCCGCGTGACGCGGCGAAAGACTGATGGACCAGGAAACAAGCGCACAGAGCATCGAAGATGAAAGCATTGCGTCCGATAAAAAGGACCCGGTCGGGCTGTTCTCCGCCTGGATGCGTCTCTTCAAATCCCGGGGACTCATGGTCGTCCTGGGCTTTCTCATCTCGGCGGTATTCTTCGCAGTCATCGTCAATCGCCTGCACTGGGACGAGGTTCAAGCAGCTTTCGGAAGAGCGGTCTGGCTGCCCTGGCTGCCGGCTGCCGTGACGGTCTATATCATGGGCATGCTCATGCGCGGCGTTCGGCTCCAGCTCCTGGTGAAAGACGAGTCATCCATCTCGGTAGGCACCGCCAGCAATATCGTCGCCGTCGGCTATGTGACCAACAACATCCTGCCCCTGCGCCTGGGAGAATTCGCCCGCGCCGGCATGCTCGCCGAGCGCACCGGACTCCCCTATATCCTCGCCCTCACCATCACCTTTCTAGAACGGCTTCTAGACGGGCTCGTGATCATCTTTCTCTTCGTGGCGGGATCATTTTTCATCCCCCTCGAGAACACCAACATCCACTATGTGGCAGCCGGAATGGCGGTATTGTTCCTGGTGGCAATTATAATAGTCGCCTTCGTCACTCTCAGCCCTCAGTCTGCCATCGCCCTGGCATCGAACCTCACCCATTTCCTGGGACGCAAGTGGCATCACCGGGCTCTCGGTCTCGTCACCCAGATCAACCGCGCCTTCTCCTGCCTTCGTGACGCACAGAGCGCGCTCATGGTGCTGGGCACCAGCTTCCTGGTCTGGATCCTCGAAGCAGCCTTTTTCATGCTGGTGATGCCCTGTTTCGGACTCCCCCTGGGCTTCATCAGGGCAGTGGTGACGATGTCGGCCACTAACCTCGGCATCCTCGCTCCTTCAAGCCCCGGCTTCATCGGCGTTTATCACCTCGCCTGCCAGACCGCTCTCATCGCAGTCTCATCGGTGTCGGGCTTCACGCCGGGAACGGTCAACACCGTGGATATCGACGCTGCCACGGCCCTCAGCTATGCAGTAGTGGTGCACTTCGTCTTCTTCGCCACGGTCACGGTCTGGGGACTTCTCGCCCTGGCGCGTTACGGCTTCGAAGTCGGCTCCACCCAGGCGCTCGCCTGGGAGGCCAAACCGATCGGCACCCTGCCCGAGCCCGAGCACCAGTCCATGAGCGTCATCGTCTCCTATCCGGGCACCACCGCACCGGCACACAGCAAGCTCTCCGAGTTCTGGTCGGCAATTTGCGAATGTTTCACCCCGGAGCCTGATCTCATCGAAGATCCCAAATTGCGAGCCGAAGTCCACGAAGAAGTAGGACGCTTCACCTGCGAGCAGATCGATTGCATCCCCTTTCGCTATCGACTCCTTTTCAAAGTCGGACTGGTGGGCTTCAAGCTCTACATATTCGCCTGCACTGGCAAATTCCTCTGCAGCGTGCCCCTGGCTCGCCGCCGCAAGCTCATCGAATTCTGGGCGTTCGGCCCTATCGGCTTGACGCGCAAGTTCATGAAACTCATCCGTAGCCTGGCGATTCTCGCATACTACGACCATGAGGCGGTGCAGGCAGTGCTTTTCAAAGGGGAGGAATCATCGATATGACCGACCCGGATAAGCTCAAACCTGTGAAAGTCCAGGCGCTCATCGTGGGCTCCGGAGCAGGCGGCGCCGTCACCGCCATCGAGCTCGCTCGCGCCGGCTTCGATGTGGTGGTGCTGGAAGAGGGCAACAGGCAAGGTCTGGACGCCTATGGACAGTCTTCCACGCGCTCAATGCAGCTCCTCTATCGAAACAAAGGCATGACGCCGATCATCGGCTCGGTCCCCATCGGCTATGTCGAGGGGCGCTGCCTGGGCGGAAGCACCGAGATCAATAGCGGTTTCTGGCACAGGTTGCCACCCGAATTCGCCATGCGCTGGACCAAGCAATTCGAGATCGACGGTCTCTCTGTAGAAGAGCTGGAGCCGCATTTCGCCTTTGCCGAAGAGCATCTTCATGTGAGCAAAGCGACGAACATCCCGAAGAGCACCGAGATATTCAAAAGAGGCACCGAGCTCATGGGCTGGTCGGCCCGGGTGGTGCCCAGAGCCGCCAACAACTGCGTCAACACCAATGCCTGCGCCTCCGGCTGCCCCAAGGGCGCCAAGCAGGGCATGACCCAGAATCTAATTCCATTAGCGGAGAAGTGGGGCGTCCGTTTCATCACCGGCGCCAAGGTGAAGCTCCTGCTCAAAAGCCACCACCGGGTCACCGGTGTCCTGGCCGAGATTCACCGGAGCGATTCCAGCACCGACCTGGTGCGGATCGACGCCGAGCATGTATTCGTCTGCGGTGGCGCCACCCAGACCCCGGCCCTGCTCCGGCGCAGCGGTATCAAGACCCATGTCGGAGATACTTTCCAGATCCACCCCATGCTCAAAGTAGCGGCCCTTTTCGACGAAGAAATAGACGCTCACAAAAGCGTCATGCCCATGGTCCAGGTCAAAGAATTCTGGCCCGATATCTCACTGGGCGGGTCTTTTTTCACCATCGGTCACCTTGCTATGAACCTCAGCGACAACTGGCTCGAGACCCGGGATCTAGTAAAGCAGTATCGCAACATCGCCACCTATTATGTCGCCGCTCGGGGCACCGGTCGCGGTACTATCAGACCGGCACGATTCGGCTCGGACTACGCGCATCTCAAATACGAGCTGTCCGACGTCGACGTCAGACACCTGAGCCAGGGGCTCGCCAGGCTCTCGACCCTGCTTCTGCAGGCCGGCGCCAGAGCCGTCTACCCTTGCGTCCAGGGTCTCGCCAAAATCGACACCGAGCTCGAGGCGGTACGCTGGCTCGACGAGAATCTGCCTCGCAACAAGCTCAGCCTGACCACCGTGCACGCCTTCTCCACGACACCCATGGGCGAGCGCATGGACCGATGCGCCATAGACTCCTACGGGAGAGTGCATGGCTTCGAGAATCTCTACGTCAATGACGCGAGCATGCTGCCGGACTCGCCCGGCATCAATCCTCAGGGGACCATAATGGCAGTGGCAAGACGGAATGCCCAGCATTTCGTATCGGAGAAAAAATGACAGAACTAGCAATCGTAACCGGCGCTCCCGGCTGGCTCGGGACGGCTCTTGTCAGATCCCTGGTCCAGGGACTCGAGGAAGCGGGACTGCCCGCGACACCCGGGCGTCAGGTCCGGGTCGGCAAGCTCCCCGGCAGTGACGATGACGAATTGAAAGTCCTTGGCGATCAGGTAATTGCCACCGATTGCGATATCACCGACCGCGCCAGCGTCGACCGCTTACTGGAAGGAGCCAGCGGCGCCACTCTGTTCCACAGCGCCGGCATCATCCACCCTTCAAAAGGTCGTCAGCAGTTTTATGACGTCAATGTGGAAGGCACCCGCAACCTCATCGAAGCCGCCGAGAAAGCCGGTGTCAGAAGATTCATCCATGTCTCATCCAATTCCCCTGTAGGAATAAATGAGAGCCGCGACAAGCTCTTTGACGAGAACAGCCCCTGCCGACCCTATATGCACTACGGCAAGAGCAAGAAAGCCGGGGAGGACCTGGTCAACGCCGCTTTCAAGAGAGGCAATATGGAGACGGTAATCATCCGTCCACCATGGTTTTACGGTCCCGGTCAACCGCCTCGCCAGAGCCTCTTTTTCACCATGATCAAGAACGGCAAGGGACCCATTGTCGGGGGCGGCGAAAATCTGCGCTCCATGGCCTATGTCGACAACATCTGCCAGGGCCTGCTCCTCTGCGAACAGGTCGAGAAAGCCAACGGACAAACCTACTGGATAGCCGACCGGCGTCCCTACACCATGAATGAAATCATCGATACCATCGAGGGTCTGATGGAAAACGAGTTCGGCATGAAAGTCGCCCACAAGCGTATGCGCCTTCCTGGAATCGCCAGCGAAGTAGCCTATGTGGTGGACCTGCTCATTCAATCAGCCGGGCTCTACCATCAGAAATTCCACGTCCTCTCCGAGATGAACAAAGACATCGCTTGCAGCATAGCAAGAGCCGAAGCAGAGCTGGGCTACGATCCGAAGATCGAGCTTGCCGAAGGGATGCGGCGAAGCATCCGCTGGGTTCTCGATCAGGGGCGTGAGATCTGAGATAGCGAGCTCTGAGAGGCGAGATCTGAGAGCGCCGGACCTGTGAGCGCCGGATCTGAAGCACCAGCTCTGAGTTATCACTTTCCGGATTCTTCTGAAGACTCATCCCTGGTGAATTTGTCTGAGTGCAGGGTCGGTGCCTCTGGCACATAGATCCCTTTGGCTCGGGCTTCGGCATCGTTGATGATGCTCCTGATCCTGGCTTCGGCATCAGCCAACAACTGATTTACATACCATTCAGGCAGGCCTGTTATGACTTCGCCGCTTCTGGTAATGCCGACAGTCTGACTCTCTTCCGTTTCGCGCCTGATCCGCTCCTGTACTTCGTGGCGAATACGGCTGGCGGCCTCTCGGGCTTCGGTGAGGATTTTTTCCCTGCGCCTGATAGCAAGCTGGAGCTTCTTGCTATAGGTCTTGAGCTCGCGCTCATCTCTCACAACACGCCTGTTCTCTTCGGATTCCGCAAGTTTCTTCTTTATATCCGCAGTCTTGCCTGTAGCGGCAATATGATCGAGAGCCGCCTTGCAATGTGCTGCCGTCTGCGGATCGGGACCAGCCAGGATGCAACGCTCGTAAGCGTCTCTGGCTTCGTCATGATGTCCGAGCTTCAAGCTGATATTGCCCAGGAGGTACTGCGCCTGCCAGTTGGTCGGCACCTGACTGGTCACTTGCTTGAGACAGCGCCAGGCTTCAGGATATCTTCCCTTTGCATAGAACTGCTTGCCCTGCTCGAAATAGTCGGTCCCCCAAACGGGGGCATTAAACGAGAAAAGCAAGCCG
>JAGQHH010000617.1 GCA_020431945.1 Cyanobacteria bacterium HKST-UBA02
GCTGTATTCCACGGTGAGTTTTGCTGATTCGCCCGGCGGGAGCGGTTCCGCCAGGGTGACGGTGAGTTTCTCGTTATCGGCCTGGTAGCCTGCCAGAGCGCGATCGCAGGTGACAGTGCCGATATCCAGGTAGGCAGCGTCGAGTACCAGCTCCTCGAGCGGCTTGCCCAGGGCTTTGAATGTCATGGTCATGCTGCCGGCGATGCTGCGCTTTTTGAAATCAGGTGTCAGGTCGAGAGCCAGGTGCTCGATGTCGACCTTTCGGTCCGGGGCATACTTGGGCAATGCCGGATAAGCACAGGTCCGGAGGCTGAGCGCGGAAGCCAGAACGGTAGCCAGAAGGCTGCCGACAATCAAGCGTGATGAGAATCCGGATTTGATTTTTTCCATTTTCGAGCAAGGAAAACATCTTGACACGGGTTTTTCAATTAAATCTCGCCTGACGGGGCGCAACTTAGAGGCGCCTGAAAGGTATATGACCAGTAAGCAGAATCGCCCTGGAGAGATGATCATGCATGCAAGCTCTAAAATCGGCAAACTCGTGATAGCAGTCGCCCTTCTGGCCTGGCTGCCAGCTGGAGCCCAGAGTGCTTCCCAGAGTTCTTTCGGAACCTCCCCTCAGATGCAGGGGAGCGTCCAGGTGTCCATGGTCGTATTTCAAGTAAGGAGCAATCCGGACGGCAGCCAGATGGTGGTGGCCCGGGACGGCTCTCTGGTACCCCTGCCTCCGCCCGGCGTCGCTGCCAGCGCTAGCGAAGTACCGGTCTATGCCGATACTGCCGGACACTACTGGTATCAATCTCAGAGCGGTCAGGCTGTGCCTATCTATGATTCGCGTCTGACCTGGTCGCAATCGAGCCCGCCGCCGCAAACGCAATCTCAGCCTGACAGCCAGAAGAAAGGTCGCCGGGGTGGTCATGGTGTCCTGGGGACTGCCCTGGGCGCGGCTGCCGGAGCGGCTCTCGGCACTGCCATGGTGAGCTCTCAATATGGCGTTCCTTACGGAACCCCTGTCTATCCGGGCAATCCGGGCTCACTCTATTATGTCGGTCCCAACGGCTACCCTGTCTATGTCAATCCGGCCAACGCCAGCGCTCTCTACAGCCAGTATGCCGTGCAGCAACAGGTGGTCCAGGCCAATCGGCTCAACTATCAGAATTCCGCCCAGCAGAGCGCTCTGCAGTTTCAGCAGGAGGCATACCAGAACTCCCTGAATTATCAGCAGCAAAGACAGTCTCAATATCAGGCCAATCAAGCTGCTAATCAGGCTGCTAATCAGGCTGCCCGGCAGGCGGCCATTCAGCAGCCGGTACAGACGACTGCCGCTCAGTCACAGGTCCCGGCTCAATTCAGTAATCAGGCCCAGTCCGAAAGCGGACGTTTCGGGCGCAGAGGGCGGGGCACTCAGAGTGAATCTGCCGGTGAAGCAGCCCAGACAGGACGCTTCGGGCGCAGGGGTCAGACCGGTGGGGTGGAAGCCGCCGGTGAAGCCGCCCAGACAGGACGTTTCGGACGGCGAGGCAGGGGCGCTGCCGGTGGAGCGGCTAATGAGCTTCCGCAAACAGGTCGTTTTTCGCGGGGAAGCCAGGGCGCTGCTGTAGAAGGCGCGCAGGGCGGGCGTTTCGCCCGGAAGAAAAGCACCGGTGCTCCGGTGGAAGCTGCCGGGGGGCGCAAAAAAGGAGGCTGGAAGCGGGGTCGTTGATCGGCCGTATATAATCTCCCCATGGATCCGATTTCGATTATTTTCAAAGAGGTTGGTGGCGCCGAGCCGATCTATAAGCTGGTGGATGAGTTCTATGCCGGGGTGGAGGAGGACTTCATTCTGCGCCCGCTCTATCCCGAGGACCTCACCGGTCCCAAGGAGCGCCTGGCGCTGTTTCTCATCCAGCGCACCGGTGGTCCCACCACCTATAGCGATCAACGCGGGCATCCCAGAATGCGGGCAAGACATATGCCGTTCCCCATCGGGCAGGCGGAGCGGGACGCCTGGGTGAGAATCATGGACAGAGCACTGAATGCGGTGCCAGAGCTCGAGCCGCACAGAGAATCGCTCCGAGAATTCTTCAGCGAGTTCGCCACTTTCATGATCAACAAGCAGCCCTGACCATGAGCCTTTCACATCTGGAAACCCGGGAACTCCTGGCCGGGCTCAATGAACTCATTCAGGCAGGGGATCTGGAGAGGATCAGGCTTTATCTCGCCGGACTCAGCGAGGAGGAGCGATCGGTAGTATCGGCAACGGCGGTGATGTGGTTCCGGCGTCTGGTTCGCTCCCGGCTGGCTGATTTGGATGAGCTCTCCGGCGAGGCTCGCAAGAGCAAATGCGCTCTTCTTGCTACCCTTGCCACCGCTTCTCCGGACCAGATAAAGAGCCTTTCTTTCGAATATGCATTCCTGGACCCGGCCGATCTCGATTTCCTCGCTGATCTGAGACCGCCCTGTTTCGCCCTTCTCGGCGAAGTGCTCCTCGGTCAGTCTCCTCGCTGGTGGAGCGAGGTTCGTTATCTGGTTCTGGCCAAGGCATGCTCAAAACCGGCCGGGTCAGCCTATCTTCGTGCTTTTATCGAGAACGTCGACCCCGCCGACCTGAAGGCTGTTTTGCTCGCCGAGCCGGATTTGCTGGAGGAGGATATCTGGCGTCTTTTCCTGGATCCAGGCGACCCCAGGTTCAAATTGCCGCGGGGCTGGGTCCCGGTGATTGTCGAGCTCTGCCGTGAGGGGCTCATGGCGAGACAGCGCCTCCTAATGGCTTGTCTGACCGCCCTGGCTCTGCCCATAACTTGTCTGCAGGCGTCCTTCTATGTTCGCCTGCATGACGGTCTCGAGCCGTCTTCCCGGGAGCGCCGGGATGGACTCGTCTCCTATGCCGGGCTTGCCGGTTGCGCTTGTCCGGCAGCGGTTTCCTTCGCCATCAAGAATCTCGATCTGATCGATCGCCAGGAGGCGGTGGCCGGGGAGGTCCTTTTGCAATCCCTGGAAAGCGTTGCCGTGCCGCTTCCGGCCACCCCGGTCAAGACCGCTTCCCGGCTTCTGGAGAGGCTTTCCAGGAGAGATGCCGGGTTGGCGTCCCGGGCAGCGGCGATCAGGAGATCCCTGTGCTAATATGAGCGCCGGTGGTATTTACAGACAATGCGTGTTCTAGTTGTAGAAGACAGTCCCTCTCTGCTCGACTCTATCAGCCGCAGTCTATCCGAGCGCGGTCTGATGGTGGAGTCCGCCTCCAATCTCGAGCAGGCCTCCGAAATACTCACCCGTGACCGGGTGGATGTGATCCTGCTCGATCTGATGCTTGCCGACAGCAGCGGGCTCGATACTTTCTACGCCATCCGCTCCCTGGCTCTGGATGTGCCTATCGTTACGCTCACTGGCATAAGCGAGCAGGATCTCGCTTTGCAGGCGGTGGAGAACGGGTCGGACGGTTATCTTCTGAGAGGGGTAGCCAGTAACGAGGCTGTTTTCAGACGCCTGCAATTCGCCATCGAGCATCACGCCATAGAACGGGCCCTGCGCCGCAGCGAGAAACGTCTGCGAATTATCCTCGAGAACTCCTACGATGCCTTCATCTCGGTGGATGCCCAGTGGCGGATCACCGACTGGAACAAGCAGGCGGAGCAGACTTTCGGATGGAAAAAGGAAGATGTGCTCGGAAAGGCGCTTGCCACAATCGTCCCCAAGCACTTCAGGCGTCAGTATGCCCGCCGCATCGAAGGGCATTTCGAGGAGGAAGGCAAGAATCTCCTCCGGGCATCATACGAGCTTGTGGCTGTTCATCGGGACGGTACCGAGTTCCCCATCGAGATCGGGATCTTCAAGATCCGCGAGGACGACGATTATCTCTATTGCGCTTTCGTCAAGGATGTAAGCGAGAGCAAGAGGCTCAACGAAGATCTCGAGCGCCTCGTGGAAGATCGCACCGAGCAGCTCACCACCAGCAACGAAGAGCTGCGTCAGTTCGCCAAGGTCGCCTCTCACGATTTGCAAGAGCCACTGAGGGCGGTGCAGGGTTTCGCCAATCTCCTCGCTGATAATACCAGGGGCAAACTCGATAAGGACTCCGAAGAGTTCATCGAATATATACTCGACGGCACCCGGAGAATGCAGGAGCTGATTCAAGCGGTTCTCACCCACTCTCATATAAGCAGCGAGGGCTCCGAGGGACAGTCCACCAACTGCAATGTCGTCGTGGTGGATGTTCTAGCCAATCTGAGGCTGGCCATCAGCGAGAGCGGGGCTTCGTTCGAGATAGGCAACCTGCCCGAAGTGGCGGTGGAGCGATCCCAGCTCGTGCAGCTCTTTCAGAACCTGATAAGCAACGCTCTCAAGTATCGGAGCGAGAAAAAGCCACAAATTTTCATCGATGCCGACAGGAGCGGCGATATGTGGCTTTTCTCCGTTCGTGACAACGGAATCGGGATGGATCCAAGGTATTCGGACAAGATATTTGATATGTTTGCACGGTTGCATGGTAAAACACAGTATTCGGGTACGGGAATGGGCCTGGCCATTTGCAAGAGGATTGTCACCTCTCATGGAGGCACCATCTCGGTAGAGTCGGAGCTCGGCGAAGGATCGATTTTTTTGTTCTCCCTGCCTGCGGTAAAAGAAGGAGTAGAAAGATGAGCGAGAAGATAGCGATATTGCTGGTGGAGGATACGCCTTCGGACATTCGACTTACCGAGGAAGCCCTGAAGCGCTCTGATCTCTCTTATGACCTCAGCGTGGTCAATGACGGCGAGGAAGCCATGGAGTATCTGGCCAGAGCCAGGAAGGAGAAGACCCTGCCCGACTTGATCCTTCTCGATCTGAATATGCCCAGGAAGAACGGTCACGAAGTCCTGGCAGACATCAAAGAAGACGCCGAGCTGAAGAAGATTCCGGTGGTCCTGCTCACTGTCTCCCAGAGAGACGAGGACGTCATGGAAGCCCTCAAGCTCAAAATGAATTATTACCTGGCCAAGCCCATCACCGCCCAGACCGTCTCGGTTCTGGTCAAGTCCATACACGAGTTGCACAGAGAGACCGCATCTCCGGAAGGAAGCAATGAGGAGACTCATATCAGGCTGGTTCTGGCAGGCAATCCCCACACCGCCGCGTCCGTCCTGGAGCAGCTGGCCCGGGACGCCGACAGCAAGGTGAGAAGGCGGCTTGCCGAGAACAGCAATCTTCCTGCCAGTCTCCTGGAGAAGCTCGCCGGTGACGAGAGTGCCGAAGTGCGTTTGAGCGTCTGCGAGAATGCCAATGTCAGCGACGCGATTCTCGAGAAGCTCGCCCGCGATCCCAGCGACGATGTCCGTCTGGGGCTCTCGGAGAATCGCAGCCTTCCCGAGCATATACTCAAAGTCCTGGCCGATGACCAAAACGTCTATGTCTCCGCCAGCGCCAGCAAGACTCTGGCTGAGCTTTCCAGAGCTTGAAAAATCCCTTCAGGCGCTAATGTCGGCTGGCGATATATTTGCGCCAGCCACCATATTCGGTGATCT
>JAGQHH010000618.1 GCA_020431945.1 Cyanobacteria bacterium HKST-UBA02
GGCAATGATCCACTCAGCAAGTTCTCTCATTTTCACGAGCACATCACCATAGCTAGCGCCAAGTCCCTTTCTCTCAAGCTGCACAGCTTGCCGGTAAACCTCCGGATCATAATGGTTGGAACATCGATCGAAGAGGATAAGGGCCTTCGAATGAGAACTGTGAGCTAGATCTCTGTGTTCGGGTCGATAGACTCCTGCTCTAATGTTCTTTGCTAACTCCTGATACGATTCGGCAGTGTTCAGGTCATTTCTTGCTCTAGCTACAGTGGCTCGATAGTCGATAATTGACGCTACCTCAAGAATTGGTCGCTCTTGCTTCATCGCTTCATTGAGCGCTGATTCGAAGTGTTTATCTGACTTGTCATAATTATGGGTCAGAAAATAGAATGCTCCTAGATTGCAGAAGCTCTCCACCACGTCGTCTGGAAACTCATCCTCATACTTCTGAGCAACATCCAAAGCAGTCAGAAGAGTAGGCAACGCTGCATCAAATTCTTTTGCCCGCTTTTGATTTAGCGGACCAAAATTTAGACCGTTGAGCACGGCAGTGACATCAGAGTGATCTGGACCTAGGGCCTTATACCATAGGGTTTTCCGCGTGCCATAGCTTCCATGAGAGTCACCTGGACAGCCGGTATTTGCAGCTAAAACAGGCAGAGCGAATGCTGATAGCACAATGGCAATCAAAACAAGTTTAGCTCGAAAATTATCCGACATATAATATTCGACCACCCTTGTGACTTTTAGTACCCAGATACCATTTTTTCTACACCGGGTATGATTTGAATAGTACTTCGGTGGTCTTCTATGGTTTCTTACCTGCGAAACATACTTATAGTAATTGGACTGCTAACTGCAATTTTGCCAGCTTGCGCCCGAGAGCAAGGCGCGCTCCACTGGTCACAAACCAATCACGCTGCTCAATACCTATTTCGCGCTCACAATTTAAAATCTGCGGAGGAAGCTTGGCTAGAGTGCTTGGAGATGGCCCGACGATTCGGTCCCAAAGATCCAAGAATCGCAGAAAGTCTAGACTCTTTAGGAATGGTCTGTATCGAGAGTGACCAACTCGGAAAGGCCGAAGACTACCTTAATAAAGCTCTTGAAGAAAAACAATCACTGTACGGTAGGCAGAGTACAGAGTTGACCTCTACTGCCAAGCAGTTTGAGAAACTAGCGGAAAAGTACTCCAAGAACGGGAACTATTCAAAAGCTGAAGTCTATTACGAAACAGCCCTATCTTTGGAAAAGGAAATTCCTGATAAAGACATCGAACCTGACCTAGTAAGAAACTACTGCTATGTATTGACGGTTCTAGGAAAGAGTGAAGAAGCTCTCGAATTAGGCCAAAAGTACTTTCCCAATAGACCATTTGTGATTTTCATTCAGAATCAGTCGCCCCGCTACAAGTTCGTCTCTTACAAGAACGCACCAATTGGCAAAATGCTCGAAGACCTTTTAAGTCACGAGGATTTGGACGTTCGCCTCGATGAGACGATAAAGAATAAAATGATCTCGATTCAATTCAGAGAATCCACGATACCGCAGGCGATCTCAAAAGTCTGTCAATCTCTCTGCCTGGATGCAAGAATTCTCGGTGAAAACACCGTTTACATTGAGCCTGCTACAAACACCTATTGTAACTACCTTCGAATGGTACAAGAGAAGATTTTGGACGCTTGGAAGAAGCACAATGAAACAAGAACCAGAGACAGATGGGACTTTTCCAACGAAAGGCTGGAGCCAAACACCTGTTTATGCGTATCCCGACAGACTATTGCTTTTACAATTCACTCCGATGGAAGAATAAGTGACGACCGGGAAGTCTCTCTCTCAGAAGACGACCACAGAACTCCAAAATATTTACATGCCAATTCTTTTCCGGATAACCCGAATGTTGACCCTATGCTAGTCAACCCAAATCGCCGACACGCTGTGGAAGCAGCGCTCGAAGCAATTCAAAATGCTGCTCCTTACGAGAAATTCCCACCGGGATTTCCAGATACGCTTAACCTCCAGGTTCGCTTTGACTACTACGCTTTTCCTCAAGGACTGCCTACAGAAGAAGCCGTTTCTCGTGGACCTCGTAACCGCTTGGTTCCGCCGCCACCACCAATAGTTCCAGATCTTGACCTTTTAGGAACTCATTATAGGTAGCGCTCAATTTGAACACAGACGCTAACCAGCTCACTCCAAATTAATCTCTACAGCGCCTGAGCCAAAAAATTGGCAAGTATTGCCTCTCTCAATGGAATCTCTAAACCAGGTGATGGATCATTTACTTGATGACCACGTGCTATGCTCTGTGAAAACCTACCGATCATATGCAGAGCTTTACCACGCCCATAGTGCAGGATAAAAGCGAGCACACCGGTCTCTGATGGATCCGAGCGCATAAGCAACCGGCTACGAGCGATCACAGCTACCGGACCGGGCCTAACGACTTTTATGGTGCAACATTTTTCCTCTAGAGACCATGAAGCAGCGCTTGGCAAAGTTTTCGCGACGGATGACGTTGGATCGACAACCACGGCATCTGCGAGCATTTTAGGCGTCCAGCCCCCATTCCACTCAACGAAACCGGGAAACGCCCGTTGCATGACCGGCTCCAGAGCCAAATCTGTTGTGATTAAAGAACCACCCATGCCGACAAACTTCCGCACCGATAGTAGTGCGGATGCCGTCAGCTCGCCATTAACAATGATGACTTTTGTATTATCCAGATTTATGTTTCCCAGGTCTGAACCAACGTTGGTGTATGGCAAACCCAATAGTTTTAATACAGATCCACAGGCACCACGGGTAACTACGATGGTGTTTTTCTCTACCTTCACCGACCCATGCGTTGACTCAAACCACCGTTTATAGACATCTGAAGAAATCTTTTTCGGCTTCGGAGCATCAAGTAAGACAGACTTTCGAAGCAAATCGTCAGCCACGGAATCCAGTCCGGGTGTCGACTTACCTGCTGACTTTTTCGGTGCCGGTGATGTGCATTGGAATAATCCTCCACCCAGTCCGATTTGCTCTTGCTTACTGCAGTCGACGTGCCATCCTCTGTGTTTTCCTGTATTGGTTCCACTTGGCTGGAATCAGATTTGGAGACCCCATTCTGTATGGAAAGAGCGATTCCCAAGTCTTTTTGAAGCTTGGACCTTAAAGGTACTAAATCTGCTTTGACATTGTCCTTGTCCGAGAGCGGTGTAAAGCTTCCGCTCTTTAGAAGGGCGATCGCTTCCGCCCTCCTACCTCGACCAATTTGCACCACCGCCATTTTGCAGAAAAGAAGCTGGGACCTGGCATCATACTGTCCATGGAGTCTTTGGGAATACGACAACGCCCGCTTGAGCCTATTCATAGCGAGATCGAAATCTCCAGAAGCGAATGCGATTTCTTAGCTGTGCTCCAGGCACGCTCCAGCTTGATACGACTCCGGACCATACAAAGCCTCTGCCAATCGAAGACTCTCGTCAAGGTGAATTTGCGCCATCTTGTAGTCCTTGATCGTTATCTCCGCACAGCCGAGTCGAAAGAGTGCGGATGATAGACCTTCCTTGAAGCCGCCCTTTCTGGCCTCCTCAACAGACGACTGAAGGAGTTGAATCGCATCTTTATACCTGCCTTCAGATTCAAGGTTGGAACCCTCCTTCATATACGAATTCCACACGGCATCGGGCATGCTGGCAGACGCACCTTGGCCCGTCAAAACAAACGAGACCAGGAGCAAGTATCGCCTTGAAAAGCTCATGCTTTCTCTCTTGAAAAGTCTTAGTAACATGATGAACGACCGATACTTGTAGATAGCGATTCATGATACTGAAACTCTCCATCTACTGACATGAAATGTCCAAAACAAATGTCTTGAAGAGTAGAATCGCCATGCTCCCTTGCAGTCTGTGCATCTCGGGAGTTTCCTTGTCCATGCAACGCATCGGCTCGATAATACTAATCAGCAGCAGATGCTGCCTGGTTTTTCCTGCATCTTATTTACCTCGTAAGTGCCACATTGGGGAAAGGTTCGTCCTGCCCCAATGTGTTCTTTAATGCTATGAATCATTGTCCTGTTTGTCTTTTGAGGATTTGTTTGGCTTCTTGCTCTGCTCCACTGATAATGTCTATTAGCAGCGGTTGCTGCCTCGGAAAGCTTGATCGAGTTTGAGAGCTTTTCGGGAGGGAGGAATCAGAGA
>JAGQHH010000619.1 GCA_020431945.1 Cyanobacteria bacterium HKST-UBA02
TTCTCCACATCCGTGGTGATCGTCAATTGTCCGCCCGCTTGCAACCCTTCGATCACCAGCGGCTCGAGATTGGCTCTGGCTGCATAGATTGCAGCTGTCAAACCGGCTGCTCCCGACCCCAGGATAGTGACTTTGGTTTTTTTGGGCATGAGACTGGACCCCAGATTAAAAACGAGACCGTGAAAAAAAATGGACAGGTAACTGTTCATTTTAGGCGCATGAATACCACCTGCAAGAGAGATTCAAGAATACTTATCAATTCTCTCCTGCTTGACTAATGTGGCTGGGACGCAATCCGTAAGGTAGATCGCTCTTGAGGCTGTCAAGCTCGGCGATCAATTTCTTTTCTTCTTCCCTGACAATCGAGAGGGACTCCTCCACAAGCGCCCTCCGTCCGGCTCCCGCCCCATTCAGCGACTCCACCAGGACAGAGGTAAGGCGCTCGGCATCGGTAATTTTGCCAAGTATCTGCTGGGCCTGCACCAGCTTCACTGATGTAAGCCCGAAAAACTCGACTAGAATATATCGCCATGATTTGATACTCAGTCTCATGGCATGAAGCTCTTCGATGGTGCCGGCTCGCTTAGCCAGCTTACGGGTTTCTTTCTCATGCCGCCTGAGCATCCGCTCGATATGATCGTAAGCCGGCTCGTGCATACGACCTTTGCGGCGGCTCAGTCTGGCGTATCTTCGCTCGGCGTAAGCAGAGAGACTATCCACCAGATCATGCAGGTCGAGCCTTCCCAGACGGCGAAATGCTTTCTTTCGCACCCGGCGCCGCTGCCCGGACCAGATGGCGAGAATCTTATCCGGCAGATGAAGACTCTTCCCAAGCTTGCAATTGACGTCCCAGTCCCGGACCCGGCCGAGGGTCTTATAGATGCGTCGCATACGCTTGCCGGGGCCGCCGGCGAATTTCCGGCTGTCCCAGCCGTCCTGCTCCAGGATCGACCATACCGAATACCAGCGCCTGAAAGCGATGCGGGTATCATGGACGGTCTTGTTGCTTTTTCGATCGGCGATCAGATCCGCCACGCGAGACAATCCGTCGATGGCCTCGAGAGCGACTATATGCTCGTAATCCAGCCAGTCTATTTCTTCAAGATCCCGTGCCATTGAACCGAACCTCAGCGAAATAAATCCGAGAGAATCTCCCGGGAACGTTTCAATACCAGGTCTTTGCCCCCTCTCGAATAGACAGCCTGGGCTCGCTCCAGGAGATTGGGCATGGTAACAGGCTCGAAATCCGGCAGATGATGCGGATCGAGACAGAACTCCAGGAGCGCCTTGCTGGTCTTCTCCCAGCGATAGCGGTTGGAGAGGCTCCGGGAGCGCTCCCGGCAATCATTCATAAAGGTCTCGTCAGTGAGCAGCTTCTCGATGGCATCCGCCCAGCCCTCTACGTCTCCGTAGCCCAGAGCCCGGCCGGCACCCTCCTGCTCGATCTCGATGGAGAGCGGATCCCCGCCGGTGCTCAAAACCGGAAGCCCGCACCAGAGATAATCGAGTATGCGTGTCCTGAACAAATAACGGGTCTCGGGCAGATCGAAATGAGCCGAGACGGCGATGTCGGCATCGAGCAGATAATTCACCCGGTCTTCGTAAGGGATCCAGTCTGATCCGAAAAAAACATGCCTGTCGAGGATTCCCAGCTCCTCAGCCAGGGCCCGGGCTCTTTTCGCCATTCCCATGACCTCGACCTTGGGATTGGGCGATTTCCATCCCATGAAGAAGAGCTTCACCCCGGGCAGCTTCTTGCTTACCCTGCCAACCGCCTCGATCACTGTCAGGGGATCGAACCAGTCCCAGATACCGCC
>JAGQHH010000620.1 GCA_020431945.1 Cyanobacteria bacterium HKST-UBA02
CTACCAGTCCCTGCACACCGCCGTGATAGGCGCCAAGGGCAAACCAGTAGAGATTCAGATACGCACCCGACGTATGCATCACGTAGCCGAGTACGGAATCGCCGCGCACTGGCGCTACAAGGAAACAGGCTCTTCCACGAAAGCCGACTCGTCCACGGACCGCAAACTGGCCTGGTTGAGACAGCTGGTGGACTGGCGCCAGGACCTGGCCGACGCCCAGGAATACATGGAAGAAGTGAAAATCGATCTCTTCTCTGATCAGGTTTTCGTTTTCAGCCCCCGGGGCGACGTCATGGATCTGCCCAGCGGTTCCACCCCCATCGACTTCGCCTACCGCATTCACACAGCAGTAGGCCACAAGTGCGCCGGCGCCAAAATCAACGACCGGATCATGCCACTCAATACAGTGCTGAAAAACGGCGACATAGTCGAGATCATAACCACCAAGATTCTCCAACCAAAAATGGACTGGCTCAATTTCGCCAAAACCCACGGAGCGAAATCCAAGATCCGTCTCTGGTTCAAGAAGCACCACCGGGACGAGCACATCCAGCAAGGCCGTCAGATGCTCGAATCGGAGCTAGGCAGAGCCTCCCTCGATGACTTCCTGAAATCGGACAAAGTCGCCGAAGTCGGCAGAAAGCTCAATCTCAAGAAAGCCGAAGACCTGCTCGCCGCCGTAGGCTATGGCGATATAACGGTATCGCAAGTGGTTCACCGCCTGCGCGAGATGGAGAAGCAGGAAGAGATCGAGAAGAAAGGCTATATGCTCCCTGCAGCCCAGGAGACCAAAGCCAGAGATATAGGTAGTCTCGGCGGACTTCTCCACCACCTGGCCAAATGCTGCCAGCCGGTACCCGGAGAAGAAATCGTCGGAGTAGTCACCAGGGGAAGTGGCATCGCCGTACATAGAAGCGACTGCTCGAACATGCTCCAGGTCGATGAAGCCAGGCGCATGTCCGTAGACTGGTCCACCGAGAGAAACACCACTTATCCTGCCTGTCTCCTGGTCGAATGTCTGGATCGAGTCGGTATCGCCGGCGATATCCTCAAGAAAGTCTCAGACAACAAAGTAAACCTTCGCGATCTGAGAGTGGAAACAAAGAAAGAGAAAAAGGCCGCCGTTATCATGCTTATCCTCGAGGTCTCAGATATCAGCCAGCTCACCCAGGTTTCTCAGTCGATCTCCCAGATAAGCGATGTCATCAGAGTGCACCGCAAAGACCACCGTAAGAAAGGCGCCAAAGTGGCCCCACCGCCGGCCAGCAACGTCACCCCCCTGAAAGCCCCCCAGAAAAGCAACGAGAAAGGCAAGTCCGAACCCAGAGCCCAATCAGCCGACTGAGTGGTATCGGGGCATATGGGAGATCTGTAGGTTCAACCGATATCGGTTGAGAAAATCCAGTCACATACGCACCCCCGTTTTAAGGACTACCCCAAATTTCCATGAGACTGATTCTTGCTTCGAACAACCAGGGCAAACTCAAGGAGCTCAAAGAGATTGCCTCCGCCAGCGACTGGCTGGAGCTGGAGCTGGCTCCTGAGGACTTCGATCCTGCCGAGACCGGTTCTACATATATGGAAAACGCCATAATCAAAGCCACCGAGGCTGGCAGGATGACCGGAGAGCTGGCTACCGCCGATGATTCGGGGCTCGAGGTAGAAGCCCTGGGAGGGCGGCCTGGGGTTCATTCAGCCCGCTATGTGGAAGGCAGTGACCGGGACCGGCGGCTGGCTCTTCTGAGGGAGCTGGAAGGGGTACCGGAGGGTAAGCGGGAAGCCCGGTTCGTTTGTGCCATGGCTCTTTACTGTCCCCGTCAGGACCGGGTCCTGTACGAGGCGGAGGGCATTTTCCCCGGCAGAATCGGCTTTTCGGAGCAAGGAAGCGGTGGCTTCGGCTACGATCCGATCTTTTATCTCCGGGACTGTGACGTTACAGCAGCACAAATTTCGAGCCAGGAAAAAAACCTCAAGTCCCACAGGGGGCAAGCCTGGCGAAAGGTGATCGGATTTCTGGAGAAAAACTTCATCCCTGGATGAGAAAAGCGCCATGTACAGGATGGTTCACAAGAGCTAAGCTGATTTGCTCGTCCCGCCAGAGAGAATCCAACTAAGAAAGGAGCGCAATAGCGTGACGGAATTCCTGGTTCCCCCTGCATCTACATCCCGGCTTGCGGCTGGCTACTGTGCACCAGCGCCTCCGGCTGACAGGGAAATCGATTTGAAAGAAGCTCTCGAATGGCTACTGGGCTCGCCTGAGAACCATGACCTCGAGATGTCCGAAAATGAGCGCCGGGCTCGCAAAGAGCGGCGGCTCGACCTGCTTATCTGGCTCATGAATCTGGAGCTCAGGCTGAGCCCTTATAGCGAGCCCGCCTGATCTATCTATTTAGCTGGGAATATCTTTGTGACTGAGGATATTCTCGATGCTCGAAATCACCCGCAAAGAGATAATCTACTGGGCGCTCTTCGCCGGTCTGGTGCTTTCCTGGCTGCCTCTCTGCTGGGTCCTGAGCATGCTGGGCGTCTCATGGTTGAGCGTCAGCCTGGTCATTTTTCTGCTCCTGGCCCCGGGTCTCGCCACCCTCACCTCGGTCGCCCTGGTCTCGGCCGGGGGCTCTGTTCCGGGAAAAGTCCATTTACTTACCGAGGCCGCCGAGTTTTTCAGCCAGTTCGGTGTGAC
>JAGQHH010000621.1 GCA_020431945.1 Cyanobacteria bacterium HKST-UBA02
TGTCTACCAAAATGGGGAAAGTCCAAACCAGCCCCCGGCTCGCCGAAAGAGCTACGCACCACGGAGTGATGCGCAGGTGTCCTTCAGCGAGACCGGGTTGGATGCAGAAGCGACGCCGGAGAAGCTACGCACGGCCCGGGGGCAATGCGCAGGTGTTCTACGGCGGCGACCGACTGCAGGCTGGCTTCAAGATGTCGTCTTGCCGGCGAAAGTACGCACTCGCGAGAGTGCGCAGTTGTCCGACGGCAAGCTCGACCTGTCACTGTTGCCGGCGAAAGTACGCACTCGCGAGAGTGCGCAGTTGTCCGACGGCATCAGCAACGCGTCCACCTTACTTGGCGGCGGGCAGCCCTGCCAGGTCAGCGGCCACGGTGATGGTGGCGCGGATGACATTGGTCAGGAAGGTGAAGTTGACGAGCTTCACCCGGTCGTTCGTGGAGTGATACGCCGGGTTGAAGCCTTCATCGGTGAACTCCTCGCTGAGCATCACCGCCGTGTACCCCTCGTCGAGGAAGCCGGCGTGGTCGCTGCGGTTCTTCACGGCCTTGTTGTGCGTGTCGAACGGGTTGATCCCGATGCCGTAGCGCTTGATGTTGCGGAAGTAGAGCACCGTCCAGGCGTGAGAGCCGTTGCGGTCCTCCTCGTCATGGATGTCCAGGCGCGCCTTGTCGTTCGGGCTGTACCCGACCATGTCGTGCTGGATCATGCCGATCACCTTGATGCCCTGCTCTTCGGAGAGAGCGTTGGCGTAGCGGTAGCTACCCCAGAGGCCCTGCTCTTCGCCGGTGAAGTGCACCAGGCGAACCGTGCAGTCCAGAGGCAGCTCTTTGAGCGCCTTGGCGATCTGCATGAGGGTCACCGTGCCCGAGCCGTCGTCGTCGGCGCCGGGAGCTTCACGCTCGGCGCTGTAGACCCAACCGGCGGTCGAGTCCAGGTGCGCGCCGAGGATCAGCACCGACATGGGAGTCGTGCGACCGACGACGGTGGCTTCCAGGTTGAAGTAGGTGCGGCCGCGAGCCTTGTAGGCGATGCGCCGGGTGGGGATGCCGAGAGCCTTGTAATACTGCTCCACCAGGGCCATGCCTTGCATGACGCCGTCGGTGTGCGTGCTGCGGCTCTTGATGGTGACGGACTCGCCGTTGATGGAGGCGGGAACTTCACCGGAGAGCTGCATCAGGATCTGGCGAACCTCGTCCTCGCTCACGGCGTCGATGAGAGCCTTGACGCGAGGATCCGGAGCGGGCAGGTCCGACAGGTCGATGTCCGGGCGCGCCATGAATTGCGTGCGCCGGACCTCGTCCGGGTCGAACTTGCAACCACCGGCCACCGCTTTGCCTTCGTGGTGGCCGCCAAAATCATCGTCCCAGCCGTTGTCGCTGTGGTCGTGACCGTGACCGGTCGACGAGCCCTTGCGAAGCGCCCGGACGAGAAGAACTGCCGCCAGCGCGAGAAGCGCCAGGGTCAAAAGAGTTCCGTTCATTGTGGTCTCCTTCGTACAGTTAGTCACCGCCTCGCCAGCAGCGCGAGCTTTTGCTCACGGGCTGCGGGTTTCGGAGGTGCGGTTAGTACCGGAGCTCGAGATAAACAGCGAGTCCGGTGGGAATGGTTTGTTGGACAGGAATGAGAGTCGAGAGGTAGGTTTTATTCCTGACTAAAAAAGAAAAGACGAAATGACATCTCGACGCTAAGATCTGGCGCTCTTATTAGTCAAGGAGTCATGAGGTTTCAATATTTAAACTGAATATACACATGACAGCCGGACGCATATGGCGCTAGCTTTCGGAAGTCGCCCGGGTTGCGCCAGTTAGCGGACCGCCCCGCCTCGATTTCGGGCGTCTTTTAGTGGCGCTTAACAATTGGCCGCCAGCCGCTAGCTCGTCTCAAAATCAACCAGCTCGGAGCTGAATCCCGAGCTGAATCCCG
>JAGQHH010000622.1 GCA_020431945.1 Cyanobacteria bacterium HKST-UBA02
TACTATATTCATGAATAGAAACGGATCCAAAACCGATGGGAAAAGGGTGCTACCCTCACTCCCACCGGCAGAGCATTCTCGCTCAGAAGTGCACGTTGGCCAGCATGTAATAGCCGATCACCAGAGAGACCGGCACACCGGCGGTGAGGGCATACAGGGTCCAGTTGCCGAACCGAGCCCAGGGGGCTTTCTCGTTCTTACCGCGGTAATAGGCAAACATGACCACAGCCGACAGAGCAGCGGCGATCAGGACAGCGCCTTCCACGAAAATAGCAGCGACGCCCGCCATATAGAGCAGGAACATGCCGCCCATGCTGCCCGTCGAACCGGCGGCGAAAGCCAGGACAAGAGCGATGACCACAAGCAGTGCAGTGATTGGTTTCATTGCGAAATTTCCTCTGATTGGATTGGGCCCTTACTCCAGAAGGAGAATCAGGGCCATTGCTCCGACACCCAGGACGGACATGCCGAAATACAGCAAACCATTGCCGTCGGCACACTCACGCCGGAGCTTCGGAACCAGGATTGATGAGGCGATATAGATGAACGCCCCGGCTGCGATTGGAGTAGCGGCGAATGTGAACCAGGGAACAATGCTTCCCAGGAAAATCGAGACCAGCACACCCAGAACGCTCACAGAGCCGCTGGCGAAATTGGCCAGGAGCGCCTTACCCCGTGAAAAGCCGGCATGGCGCAGAACAGCGTAGTCGCCCAGCTCCAGGGGGATTTCATGAATGAAGATGGTGACTGTAGCAGCGATGCCAGCAGGAACACCCAGAAGGAAGCTGGCCCCGATCACGAAGCCATCGAGAAAATTCTCGACGCCGTCACCGATGAGCACCAACCAGCCTTCGCTGGAGACCCCGCCGATTTTTCCGGTTCCTGCTTCCTCCCCGGACTTGCAATCCGGATTGGTTTCCCGGTTGCATCTCTGAATAGCCAGGTCGAAGCCATAAAAGCCGAGCATACCAAGAATCAGGAGAACGGAAGCGTAGAGCCCCGATTCTCCATGAGCGGCATGGGAGTGTCCGGCAGAAGGGACAACCTGTGGATGGTCGTGATCGCCGTCACCGTGATGATCGTGATCACCGGTCGCAGGCTCCTTCATGACCTCCACGATAGGAGCCGGGTTATGCCAGGCAGGCTCAAGGGAAAACGCATGAGGCAGGAGGTGCAGCACCGCGTTGCCGATCATAGCGCCCGCGGCCAGAGCCAGTAGCATGTGAAGCCGTCGACTGTGCATCTGCTTGTCCGAGAACAGGAAGATGAGCCCGACAAAAGACGCGGCGCTGACGGTCAGCGCAGCCAGGATCGCATAGAGCAGTAACATAGAGATGGTTCTCCAGGTCGTCGAGAAACCAGCCCCGGCAGCGACGTTGCTGTCGGGAAGCACTCATTCCAGCGCCGATGATATAGATTGGTGTTAGAGAATCCGGTTCGGGAAGGGGTGAGAGCGCCTTTTGATGGTTTCAAAGAGATGACTCGAATCTGCATCAAGAGTCATATGTTTTCAAAGCACTTTCTTCTGAAGCTCGGAGAGAGTAAAGACAAGTAAAGGCCTCTGTCCTCTACGGGAAAGAAGGACCTGAGACCGTTTAAGAGACCGGATTCAAGAAACGAGAAGCCTGCTCAATCTTCTCGCGGAGCTCCGCTAGATTAGCCGAAAAGGCAGCCCCTGGCCGCCTTTTCCAATATCCCAACTTTTCGATCTGTGCTGTTCTGAGCGACTCAGTTGCAGCAGATCTTGCCATGATCATCGCAATGACCACTGTGCAGATGATGCAAATGACCATTCACCAGATAGTCCAGGTGGTCGCCGTGGGGCACTGTTTCGTGACCGCAAGAGGGACCGTGGACATGACCGTGATCGTGCTCACCGCACTGGTGATCGGGGGTGCACTGGTCTTTGTGGCCATCATCTACACAGAGACTGTGCTCATCCACATGACCTTCGTGCATGTGGTGGAGATGACCGTCATGAAGATAATCGACATGGTCGCCATGCTTGACTGCGGTGTGTCCGCATGCGTCGCCGTGCTGGTGCTGGTGGTCGGAATGCACGTTACAGCTCATTGGAAGCTCCTTATTCTGATACTACTAACGGTGCCACGCGGGCGGTCCGGATGTCTACGAGTTCAATGATACCCAAAAAGTCGCGATACGAAAGAGGGAACAATAAAGAACCTCTGAAGCTCATCTTATAACCCTGAATAACAGAGGCTCTCCGGGATCGCTATGCTGTTAAATTTAATCAGGTGACGATAATCATTTTCAGAATAGTCGCTTTACAAGACCTTTTCCAGCCATGAAAACGGTTTTCATTTTATGCAAACAAAGCGCTTTCCAGCCCGGAAAGCTGGTTTCGAACAAAGGCTTAGCCGTGATTTGACACCAGATACAGTACCACCACCAGGTCAATCGAGAAGATCGGAAGCTTCGTCAACACCTTCGACCAGGTCGCAAGCCGCCGCCCGCAAACGCTTCAGGCTTTTCTTCACCTGCGCGGTGCTGCCCTCCTCGAGATCCACGAGACAGTCGTCCAGGATTCGTCTGCTCTCCTCGATGGCCTCGGTGGCGCTCTCCAGAATCTCGCGAATGGCGTCATTCTGAATCGCCTTCCGCTGCCCCCGACACTTGGAGCAGAGACCGAAAATGTCGAAACGACTCTCATGGTAGACATAGCCTTTACGACTTGCCACAGTCTTGCCGAAACCGCTAACCAGGGCATCGCTGAACTCGATTGTAAGCCCACAACTGGTACAGATCAGGTGATCGTGAGGCTCGTCGTCATGACCGACCGGCTCCCATAGCTGTCCCCTGGCGCTTAGAATCGAACGGACATCGCCGTCTTCCTGTAAACGCTCGAGAGCTCGATAGATAGTAGAGAGGCTGACATTCTCGCCGCCCTCGCCGACCCGATCCCGCAATTCCTGCGCGCTCAAATGAACCCCTTTGGGCAGAGTGTCCATCAAATCTTTGATTGCTTCTCGGGTAGTTCGACGGCTGCGGGGCATGGTCTTCTCTCTGGCGATCAATTAGCTTACCATCTTCAGGTTCGATCTACATGCGGAACCATGCCTCAGACCCGTGTATTGAAAATACTGCTTACCGTCCTGGCGCAGTTATAGCCGGGCGCACCGGATACGCCACTACCAGGGAATGTTCCGGCCCCGCACATATAGAGCTTGGAGATCGGTGTGGTGTGCTGCCCGCAATAAGGAAAACGCCTTTTTTCCACCAGGAATTCGACAGTCATCGGCAGATGGCTGCCGTGCCCGGAAGCTATTCCGAAACGCCCCTGCAGGTGACCGGGAGTGATCACCGCGATATTATCGATGAAACTATCCAGGCCCGGACAGTGATCTCTGAGGTTAGCCAGGACTTTCTCGACAAGAACATTGCTGTTCGCGTCACCCCAGGCTTCGCCACTGTTGGTGACCGGCATATGATGAACATCAACGGTCATGAGGTGGCGGCCTTCCGGAGCAAGGCTGTTGTCGTCGACGGTTGGAATGGAAATAGTCATGACCGGATGATCCGGAAGCCTGCCGTCCACCGCCTCCTCGCAATTCTTGATTATTCCCTCGATTCCAGGCGTGATTGTGATCCTTCCCGAATAGTTGTGGCCGATCTCGTCAAGGCTCCTGATAATCGGCTTACCGGAAAGGGCAAGATGGACCTTCCCGGATGAGATTGGTGAAATCGGCGTCTTGAGGTGAGTGCGGATGCCCATGGGCAGGAGCCTCTCGTCTATGAGCCGGCCGAAGGTTCCACGAGGATCCACATTCGAGATGATCGCGTCGAATTCATGACTGCTGCCATCCTCGAGCTCGACGCCTGTAGCAACCTGGTTCTCGACGATAATTCTCTTGACCGTATGACCGGTCAGAAATCGGGCTCCACGCTCCACAGCAACCTGATGGAGAGCCTCGGTAAGCAAGCCGAGCCCGCCCCGCAAGAACCCGGCTACACCGTCTCTCCCGTCCGTTTTGGCGGAAGCCTGGTATACCTGGCCGAAAATCGTGCCCCGGCGCATAGGCACCTCGATAGATCCGGCACAAACAGCCGCTTTCAGAAGAGGATTCTCGAAATACTCGTTCAAAATGTCCAGAAGGGAGCCGTCGAAAAGCCGCTCGGAAAGCAGCTTGAAGCCTTCCTGCTCGATCACTTTCTGAAGCTCGTACTGGGTCACGCCTGTCCGGGTGAAATAAGGACGAATCGCCACTCCCGAGCGGGAAATCTCGTTCCAGAAGCGCTCCCACCCTTCCCGGTCCTCATCGCTCGCCGTCAGCCCGAAAATAGCTCCATCCTCGTCGTCACGAGGCGATACTATGTAATGTCCGTCAGGCAGGATAGTTGTGTCCACAGGATCGGTGACATAAGTGGAAAGACCGAACCTCGCCAGGCCGAGATCCTGGAAAACAGTTTCGGAGAACATGCCGTAATACCCGGCCACTGTCGGCACCCGGTAGCCCGGGAAAAGCTCTTCGTTGATACAGAGACCGCCCGTCCGTTCGTTCTTCTCGAAAACCGTCACCTCATGCCGGTCTGAAGCCAGGTAGGCTGCGCAAACCAGGCCGTTATGCCCTGCTCCAATGATTCCGATACGCATGAGTGAAAACTGGTAAGACGTGTCCAGACCGAAAATATTAACACGGCGGCCCATCGAGCCCTACCGGAGAGGAGCTTATTTGAGAGCGTCTTTCGGCAAGGCGTCCCACTGACCGGTCTTTTTCATTCTGTCGCCGCCGCCGCCGGCACGCTTGATTTGAATCCGCGGCGCCCGCATGTCGTAAAGGAGCTGATTGTACTGCTGTTTAATTGCCATAACATCAGTATGCTCCGCCCCCAGATGACCGCTTTTGATCCGCTGGGCAAGCTCATAGAAAGCTTTTGCTTCGTCGAACTTGCGCCACTCATGATAGAGCCTGGCAGCGTTATGGGTGATCGTACCGGTGTCGATATGGTTGAAACCGAGACAACGCCTGTACATCTGCAGAACTCGCATCATCACCGGAGCAGCATAGGTGTACTGTCTGGTGGAGAAATAGATCTCGCAAAGAAGCTCCAGGGTAATGCCCGTCCGGCGATCGTCCGGAGGATAATCCTCCGCCAGAGCCAGAGCCTCCAGGGCGATATTCTCGGCCTGATCGTGACGCCCCTCACTTATGAGACGCTCGACCTTCTGGACCAGACCTCCCCAGGAGGACGGATTTGTCGGGGCTTGCCCTGACCCTGATTGATTGGCGGTAGCTTCAGCCATCTGCACCTGAAAACTGACTTTCGTAACCTGGGACCAGCAAATAGAGGGTCCCTCCTCTCATTTATACCCCCTTGAGTTTTCCTTTCACAAAAAATCGTCAAAACTCCTGGCTACCAGGCCTCGGGGGTCGCTATTCCGAACCGGTTTCGAGCTCGCCGGGCATAAACCGGCACCAGCTCATTAACAACCGCTCATCACAGTATCAATTGCGGTACCAGAGCGAGAGCCGGCGATAATCGCCGAGCCTCTCGCAAACATCTCTTAACCATGTTAAAAACCTTGTCGAAGCCGCTCCAAACAAAGATCCTAGCGGAACGACGCGACCCTTTTGCAACTCAGCTGAAACAATCGGAGCGAAGCCATAATCGCCTGTATAGCAAGGTTTTCTAGAACATGCCTGAAAGAGAGCCTGGTGGTTGTCAAAGACTTCTACCTGCCATTAAAACCATTCATTTGCCTTGGCTTAGAGCCTTTTGCCAAGTTGAACCTATCGTTTACTTCCTGCCATCAGTCAGACACACCCGGACCACACCAGAGCTATTCACCCAATGCTAATTCTGAAGACCTCCCCGAGGTCAGGCGGATACTTGCGTTGAATTCTTGGTTGAAATTCTTGGTCAATCCGGGCAGGTGGCTGGAAGCGACGTAAAGAGGCTCCAGATAGCCTCACCTGAAGCTCTTCCAAAACTGGAGGTGCAAAATGTTCTATCTGACGGAACCCTACTTCCTCGGACTTCTTCTCATTATCCCCGTGGTCTTTGCCATCGGGCACCTGCGTCGCAAGTCCGTTAAGTTCTCGAGCCTGTCCCTACAGGCTAACCTGGGCGGCTCAGCCATCCTCGGCAAGCTCCCGGGATTGTTTCTCTACGCCGGTATAGCCTGCATGGCCATCGCCATGGCTCGCCCGGCTGCGCTTCTATCGATCCCGCAAGCCGACAGGGAAGCGCGCGATATCGCTCTTGTGGTCGACATCTCCGACTCGATGGAATGGGGCATGGTGGATCCGGCTCTCGCCGACGGTCTCACCGAAGCCGACAAGGCAGTCCCCTCCATCCTCACCGGCAAGCGCCCTCAGAACATCGTCAAGCGCGTCGACGCCTCCGAGGCATCGATCCAGCACTTTCTCGACAAACGAGAAGGCGACCGTGTCGCGCTCATCTTCTTCGACACCAAGGCATATTACGGCTGGCCCTTCTCCACCGACCTCAAGGTGGTGCGGAAGATCGCCTCCGGCATGCACTCTTACGTCGGCTCCGGCACCGAGTTCGAGGCGAAGAACGGACCGATTCAATACGCCCTGAACCACTTCAAGAGTTTCGGTCAGTCCAAGTCCCGCGTAATGGTCATGGTCACCGACGGTGAAGCCGAGATCTCGGAGAAACGCTTCAACGAGCTCTCGGAGCAACTTTCCGCGGGCGACATCCACCTCTATGTCATCGGCATCGGCTACGACGACTGGTCCGCCAACCCGGCAACCGAGGATCTTCGCAACCTGACCGAATCGGTCAAGGGAAGCATTATCCAGGTCAAGGACGTGGCCCAGCTGAACGGTGCCTTCGACGAGATCGACCGACTCGAACGCTCCACGGTCCATATGGGCTCGAAGGAGGAGTTCACAGACATCGCACACTGGTTCGCCATCGCCGCCATTGCTTGCCTCGTTGCATTCATGTCGCTGGGCGCCCTGGTGCGTGATGACCTCTAAGAACCAAGGGAGGTCGCAATGACACTGTTCAAAAGCCCGAGAAGGGCGATCTTTGTTTCGTTGACTACCCTCATCGGTTTGCTTTTCATTCTCGGGGGCGTCACTCTCGCCTTCTGGAAAAACGAGCAGATCGAGCACTACAATCGAGGGATGGCTGCCTACCACACCCTCGAGTTCGAGCAGGCGGTCAACGAGTTCAATCTCTCCAACCAGGCCTTCAACCGCTATCACGAGCGGGACTGGCTGGAGCGCTTCATCTACCCGGCGCCGGACCGTGAGCTCGCTTCTCTGGCCGCCGGCCAGAAAGGCAACTCTCTGGTCATGCTCAAGCGTACCGAGGAAGCTGTGGAAGCCTACAAGGACGCCTTGAGGCTCAACCCCGGCACCGACTATCGGGGAGTCGAAGATTTCCCTGACCTGTCGCCGACGGACATCACCCGCTTGAAGCGTGAAGCCCGGCTGGTGAAGTACAACATGGAGCTTCTCTTCAGGAATAACGCCAACCTTCAGCAAAAGAAGGGCGAAGGCAACAAGAAAGAAGCCAAGGAAGAGGAAGAGAAGGAACAGATTCCCCAGCTCGCCCCGGGCGGTCAACCCGGCAAGGGCGAAAAGGACGATATCTGAGTCCTGCTGAAACCGATTCCCGGCCCCCAGGGGCCCTGTCGCAGGCGGGTCATTTCTCGCCTGCATCGTAAAACACTAAGAACAAGGACCATCAATATGATCGAAAGACTCTCTGTCGTGATCGACGACCGGAACGGCAACACCAGGGAGGTTTACGCTTCCCGCTCCGGCATCGTCTACAGCGAACTCCTGGCCGACTGCCCCGAACGGTACTCGGTCCAGATTACTCCGCTTTCCGGCTTCGGCCCGGACGACTATCTCGTCGAAGTTACCACCGGTCCCGGCGGCAAGTCGGCTCGCAGCCTGCGCGGCATCGTCCCATTCTGGGTCGAGTCGCCGGACGCGATCCCGACGGACGCCTATCTGGTGGCGGCACCGGACCATCCCTGATTGCGGAAAGGGTGAAGACCGGGAATTAGCCCGGCTTCCACCCACGCCCGCTCAGGGCGTGCAATCACAGGAGCACAATTTGACACAGAGTTCCGCGAAGACCATCGCTCTCCTTTTCGCCAAAGGAGACAGCCTCATGGAATGTCGCCTCCTGGCGGCTTCCGACCAGATGCCCCGCAAAGGCGACCGCATCGAGCTTCCCGTCAGGGACACGCATCAGCGGTCCACCGAGCGCTGCACCCGCGAGTGCTGCGCTGTCGAGCCCACCGCCACCTATGTGGTGGGCGACAGCACCAGAACCGGCTCCGGATGGGACGGCCTGAACGCCGCCATCGAAAACCGGGACTGGGCGGAGGGCAGGTGCCGCCATCACGAGTGGTGCAACCTGTTCGACTCCTATAGCCTCGCCAGCTATCTCGGGCTCGTTCTCCCCTTTCCGGAGATGCCCGAGGAAGTCATCATCATCGAGGTCGCGATCATCGCCTGAGCGCTCGTCGCCCTTTCGCGACCAGCGCTCGAACCAGAAACTTGCAGGAAGCGCTCCGGCGCTTCCTGTCCTTCTTTCCTTCCGGTAACTTCTATTACTTAATACAGTAATAATCCCCTGAGAATCCGAGGACAGAGACGTCCATCACCCCTGGGGATTCACACCACAGAAACCGCACCGACTTCAGTGATATCGTTTAAGAAATCAAAAACCACCGAAAATTATTT
>JAGQHH010000623.1 GCA_020431945.1 Cyanobacteria bacterium HKST-UBA02
TCGGTGTAAACGAAGTGCTCCACCATTGAGCTAACCGCCCTCAGGCTCGTAGTTTAGCATACCGGGTCTGCCAAACCCTTCCCTTCCCCCAATCGGGTATTTCTTTCCGGTCCAGGAAGAAAACCCTGAAGAACGGCTTCTAACACCTCCGAACACCTCCTACTTCGCCCCCCGCCTCAGCTTCTTCTCGTAGTACACCGCCCGCTCCGGCTTGCCCAGCTTCCTGTACACCTCCGCAAGCCGCTTGTAAAGCGGAGTCGGATTCGAAGTATCCTTCAACGCAAGCAAGTAGTCATCAAGCGCCTTCCGATACTCCCCCAGCGCCGCATAGCAATCGCCCCGACACTCGTACCCCTCCGCCGACCGCCACGCCCGGGACAGGGCGAAGTCATAATCCTCGATCGCCTTCCTATACCGTCCAGCCTTCTTGCACAATATCGCCCTCGAAAAGCGCGTCCTCACTCGCTCCGGCGCCAGATAGACCGCCTGGTCATAGTCCGCGATCGCCTGATCGAACTTCCCCAGCCCCTCATAACAGGTAGCCCTGTCTATAAAAAGCAGGTCATCAGTCGGATTGATCAAAAGAGCCCGATCCAGGTCAGAGATGGCACTGTCATAGCTTTTCAAGAATCTCTGCGCCCTTCCCCGGAAGCTCCAGCCGTAGACATTGTCCGGATGAGCTTCCACGAACTTGCTGTAAGCCACCAGCGCCTCCCTGTACTGGCGCTGCTCCTCGAGACACATGGCTTTCTTGAGCGGGTGCGTGTCGATGATCTTGTACCAGTCGACCTTGATGTCCTTCCCGGCACGGCTCAACCCTCGCCGAGCGATCCCAATGACCGAATCATCAGAAGGATCGATAAGCAAGCTCTGCTTCATGTCTTCCACCGCTTGCTCGGGACGTTTGCACTCGAAATTCACCACTCCCCGCTGGCAGTAAGCCCACTTGCACTGGGGATAGAGAGAAATAGCCCGGCTCAGGTCCTGGTATGCCCCCTGGGGATCACGCAGGTCCATGCGCGTGATACCGCGGATATAGTAAGCCTGGGCACCGGCTGGATCGAGTTTTACGGCTTTGCCGGCGATTTCATTAGCTTTCTTTGGATCTCGCAATCCGCAGTAGTGCTCCGCCTCTGAGCAGAGCTTGATATAGGACTTCGAGTATTTGTGCCGGGCTCCCTGCGCCTGGGATGGCAGCGCCGAAGTGAGCAAAACCAGTACCACCATCAATACCCGGGCATATCGGCCGACTAAGCCCGCCCCGGAAACGCCCGGTTCCAAAAGAACTCGAAAACCCGCCCGCCTATCAAGTAATATGGCAATTAACATCAAGTTAAACCGACCGCTATCCCTGTCTACAGCCCATGAGCGACTCCGGCGAGCCACCCCCCATCAAGTTAGTAGAATCCTGCGACCGTTGCGGCTCGCCACTTGTCAGTGTACCCGAATCCCCGGACAGGCGTATATGCCCGGTGTGCTCCAAATACGGTCCCGGCGCCACCGCCGACTCGGCGCGCCAGGCCGATCAGGCCGTGGCGGATGCCACCTCCCGGGGCGAGCCCGAGCATCTCATGTCCGAAAAAGCTGTCGCCGAGCTCGAGCTCGATCCCGAGATCACCTCGACATTCAAAATCATCGAGCTCATCGAGAGCACCAAGAGATACAAAGCGCTCCGGGCCTATGACCCGAATCTCAATTGCAATTTCCTGCTCAAGATCCTGAACCCGGGATTTTTCGATCCCCTGGTGCTACTACCGGTGGAGACAGCGGCGAGCATACTGGTGGCACAGACGCATCCGCACTTGCTCACCGTATATGATGCCCGCACCACCGACAGCGGCAGGCGCTATCTCATAATGGAGGATCCGGGACCGGTCACCATCGAGTCTCTCATCGAGAAGGAAGGCTTTATCGAGCTGCCCAGAGCGATCAGCATGTATGTCCAGGCATGCGAGGCTATCGTGATGCTGCACAAGCTCGGGCTCCTGCACAATGCTATCCGCCCCCGCTATCTCGCGGTAAAAAAAACCGAGTCCGGGCTCGAGACGGTGAAGCTCACCGGCTACAGTATCACTTCCTACAAAGAGCCGGTTCTCGAGACGCCTCTTAAGATCGGCCGGAATTATACTTGCAACGATGTTTTTTATGCTTCCCCGGAAGAGCTCGAGTCCCGGGACCTGAGCACTGGGACTGATATCTACAGTCTTGCCTGTGTGATGTTCCACGCCATGACCGGCAAGCCCGTCTATCGATCGAGAGAGCGCGAAAAAGTAATCGCCCAGCATACCGGTCCGGAGAAGGCTCGCTTCCGCCGGCGCTATGAGATCCCGGGTCCGGTTCAGGATGTGGTGCTCCATTGTCTGGAGAAAGATCCGGCAAAGCGTTATAAGAGCTCGCAGGATCTGCTCCTTGATCTACAACGCCTGGAGCAGGAGAAACCGCCCCTGATCGATAGCCTGTGGAAACGCTTTCTGGCGTCTATTTTTGGGACTTGATTGGGGATCTGATTCGGGACTCGATTAGGGTCCTGATATAAGCGTGATCCCGGACATGAAAATCCTCTCTAAAGAAAGGATTTCCCATCGAGAGAGCGAGCCTGTTATGCTTACTGGTGAGTTTGCCTCCGATAGAAACCGCTAGAGAGTCAGAGACAGTGCGTTTAACCAAAGGATGTAAGAAAGTGCTCGAGGTACTGGAGTCGGCTTCCGACCTCTTGAGCGCCCAGGACATACACGGGATGATGCGGCAGGCCGACGACAAGGCGCCGGGGCTGACCACTGTGTACCGGTCATTAGAGTCCCTGGCGGAGCACAGCCTGGTCCAGGCGGTTGACCTGGGAGACGGCGAAAAACGCTATGAGCTGGTCAAGCCCGGCGAGCACCACCATCACCTGGTCTGCGACACCTGCCGGTCAAGCGTCCACCTGGACCAGTGCCTGATTGAAGAGCTCGAAGGCGGTATTCGGGCCAAATACGGCTTCCACGTCCGCGGTCATGTGCTCGAGATCTTCGGCATCTGCCGGGACTGTGCCTTGAAGTAAGATACTTTATATATAGTACATAGAGCTTGCCGGAGTCTTGATATCCTGTAAACTCGTAAGTCCATTTTGAAAATGAATTCCATTTCGATAAGTCGTAATGAGAGAGGACCCGAGCCCATGACCCCCGAGCCCAAGATCGCCCCGAAAAAATCCAAACGGAGCGAGGATAAAGCCGAATCGAGCTGCTGCGGCGGTCATGCTCATGGTCATCAGACCCCTGCCAGTCACGGAGCCGCCGCCGACCAGGGCGTCCCGGTCGCTATAACCACCGGCATGGCTTCTGCCGGGGAGCCCTCAGGGCATGACTGTGCTCACGATCATGGTCTCGAACATGCTCACGCTCATGAGCCCGGGCACGAAGACGGGGTCGACAAAGCCATCCTGTCCCTGGACAACCTGGGCATCATCGCTTCTGTCGGTTGTCTCATCCACTGCGCGGCGCTGCCTTTTGTCGTAGCCTTCCTGCCTGTTATGGGGCTCGGCTGGCTCGACAGCCACGAGTCGCACCAGTATCTGGCTGCTTTCATTATTGGTTTTGCCATCCTGGCTGTGGTCCCGGCTTATTTCAGACATCGCCGGACCGAGGTCCTGGTCGCCATGATTGTCGGCATGAGCCTGGTGGTCACCGGTGCGCTGTTCATCCACCATATCGCCGGCGAGCAGTGGGAGCTTCCTCTGATGGTCGCCGGCAACCTCACTCTGGTGGCAGCCCACTGGCGCAACAAAATGCTTGTGAAATGCTGCGCCCACGAGCATTAAGTACGAAAACCTCTTAACAACCGTCTATCTTTGTTTACGAACTTTCGGCTCTTAACCGGCCATTAACCATGGCGATGCGATCCTTTTGCCTGTCGGGTTGCCTGCCAGGGACACGAAACGCCCTGCCAGACCCGGGTTAGATCCAATGTTATATACGATGTTATATACGGAGCCTATAGAAAAGCAATGATTACTGTGGTGTTCTATCTTCTAGTCGGCGTTATCGCATTCGGCATTCTGCTGCAGCTGCTGCACGACGAGATCAGCGCCATCGGCAGTTTCCTCCGTGATGTTTTCACCGGTGGACTGTCCTTCGGTGGCAACCGCTACTCGAGCTGAGTTTTCCTCCGGGATCGCCGGGAGGCACCCGTCTCCCGGGCGAATTTTAGAACTGAATAAACCCTGGTGAAACCTAAATCCGCTTGCGTCCGGATTTGCGGGTCGCACTGCTGGTGATATCACGGATGTCTGTGTAGACCAGGCGGAGCGGGCTGTAACGATGGAAGCCCGAGAAGACGTAGCGCATGATGTCGTCGACGATATGGCGCCAGATCATGTATTTCTCTTTCTTGCGCAGGCGCGATACCATGCGCATGCGGCTGGCGGTGGCGGTGATAGCCGGCTGACCGGTCAAGGTCTGAGCGGCGCGGCGGCCTGCCAGGGTGCGATTTTTGAAAAGCTCGCGATAGCCCGACGAGATCGATCCGTCCACCGGTCTGATACTCTGCGTGCTGGCGGAGACCAGTGAAGGTCTGGTCTGCCTGGAGAATTCACCTGTCGGAACGAGGGTGTTTCGGCCTGTTCTGGTAACGTATCCGGCTAGTCCCATGGGTCACCTCGATTTCTATTTGCGGTATCGCTCATCAACCTGGAACTAAAAGCATTATTGATCAGTAACGTTTTTTGAACAAGAAAAATATTGGCTCTGGCACCATATCCAGTGAAGATCTGATCCCGCAAACGGTGCCATATTCAGTGTCTCCGATTACTGCCGATTTTGGTTAATTCCTCGCGACCGCCTCTTGAGATCTCGCGTTTCGGACGGACACGATCGCTTGACATGCCGTCTCGATCCGGCATGTAACGGCGCCTGAACCCGAGATCACGGAAGCCCGGAAGGGTTCGGGTAAAATACGGCATTCGGCTCAAGAGCTGCTTTTTACCAGTAATCCCGAGGTCCCCATGAGACTCAACAAGTCTGATTCTGTTTTCGTGAAAACGATTCATATATTTTTCGCGCTTCTCTTTTTCGTCTGCGTGACGGCACCACCGGCGATGTGCAACATCGACGAGGACGCCGAGAAGATCGAGAAGGAAAAGGTCGAGGCCAAAAAGCAAAAACGGGCCGAGAAGAAGGCTGCTAAAGAGAAAGCCGACCAGGAAAAGCAGGATAAGAAAGATAAGAAGGACAAAAAGGACAAAAAAGCCAGCGATGACGACGCCGAAAGCGCCGATAAAGATACCGCTGACAGCGACGAGTTCGACGATTCTCTCGATAAGCTCAATATCGAGAAGCCCAGCGAGAACGACGAGTCCACCACCACCGGTCTCAAAGAGCCCAAGTATAAGATCGCTCTGGCTCTCGGCGGCGGCGGCGGACGTGGCTCCGGTC
>JAGQHH010000624.1 GCA_020431945.1 Cyanobacteria bacterium HKST-UBA02
CAGGGACGGGTTGATGGTCTCGCCGTTCTCCAGGGTGACCGGCTCGGCCAGGGTGTACATCTTCTGCTCGCCGACGTTCTCGACGCCTGCCGATTCGACATCGAAGTCGTCGGCGGCGCCGCCCATGGCGGTGCTCTCCAGGGACGCCGACATGGCCATGGCGCGCATACCGCGCTGCTGGCGACGGGGCTGTCCGGTGGAGATGTTCTGGCCGGCGATCAGGCTGATGCCGGCTTCGGAGAAGTCGGTGCCGCTGCTGTTGGTGAGCTCGACGTATCCGGCGAAGCGCTTGAGCACGCCGGCCTTGGCGTCGTAGAACACCTCGTACCAGGGGCGCCAGTTGATGCCTTCGGACTCGTAGAGGGTGGCGACCTTGTAGTCGCCCTCGTGGTTCACCGAGCAGTCCATGATCAGGGACGAGAGGGCGGAGAGCCCGTCGGGAAGCCCGCCCTGGAGCTCGAACTTGTTGCTGATCGGGACGACCTTCACCGCATCGCCGTCATCTTCCTTGATGACCGCCATACGACCATCCACGATGTGGAGCAGCTTGCCGGTGTGCCGGGTGGTACCGCGCGGGGTCTCCTCGAAGAGAACGATGTGGGAGCCCACGGCGTGGGAGAGGATGGCGGCCACAGAGAGGTTGGCGTCCCGGAAGGAGGTCGAGATCATCTTGAACCGACCTTCACCGGAGGCGGAAACCACCGTCAGGCTGCCGGGCACGAACTGGGTCGGCAGGCCGGCGAAGAAGAGCTGGCACTTGCCGGCGGGCAGTACGACCGAACGGCTTTCACGAATAACTGCCGGGCCACCCTGATAGGCGGTGAGCTCGATGGTTGCGGGCTTCTCGGAGGTGACCAGGGGCAGACTCAGTCCTGCGATGTGCTTGGATGCCATTGTATGTTGTCCTCATTGTGAGATTCTGAGAGCGTCGTCAAACGGCTCTCTAGTTTCGGTTGCGTTTCCGGTCCACACGAAAACGCCTAAACATCGGACCGATGGTCGTGCTCGAGGCTGTCATCCGCCGTCTGGCTCGAAGAGCGCTGGGGGAAGAGCTGATTGAGTTGACGGAAGGTTGATGTAGCTTGAGTTCGACCTGAAATAAGGACTTGAAAGTGGACGTATCAGCTTAGAAACAGAGTGGATCCTGGTTCTATATATCTGAAGCGATCTGTTTACACGCACCGGGGCGGACGCGTCTCTTGAAAGTATTGTCTAGCAAAGCTTCCAAGATGGAGACAGGATCTCAAGAATGATGAAGATAGGCTTAAATCAGCCTTCGCTAGCGCTAGGTGGCGCAGCTCGGCCACCCGAGCGCTCTCGCTGAATTCCTCTGTTAGAGCGGGTTCTGGCGATCTGTATAGCGGTTGCATATAAGATCCTCGACTTTCTTTGGATACTATTTTTGCTGAGGAAGCTTGTTCCAGCGCCGGGCAAGCTCCATGAGCGGCGAGGTGAGATTGGTGAAACCCTCGTGGAAGCCGAGACTGAGCATCTCCCGGTAAGCGTCGTCGTATTCCCAGTCTTCCACTCGCAGGCGGTAGAGAGCCACCATCAGTCCTGTTCGGTCCATGCCGTGCAAGCAATGAACAAAGCAGGGCTGTTTTTCGATGGTTTCGGTAACATTCAGGAATGCCAGGAGGTTATCGGTGTCCGGCACAGCAAATGGTCTCAGGGGAATCGAGATGAAATCGATCCCGATTGTTCGGCAGATTATCGATTCCGCCTCGATGGAAGTGGTTTCTTCCCGGAGGTTGATGACGGTCTTGATCCCTCCCGATCTTAACGATTCAAGACCTTTACGGCTCGGCTGCCCGCCTCTGAAGAGGCGCTCATTGATGCGGTGGAAGTTGGGAAGCTCCGGACTATAGCTGTCGATCCTGTTGCTATCGGGGCTGTCGTCATCAGGGCTGTTGCTTCGTGGGTGAAAATCCTGCATCGTTCCTCGCTGTCTTTTCCTTTTAAAGTTGGCCCTGCCGGGTTGCTATGCGTGAAATAATATGGTGTTGGCTGCTAACGGGAGAATTGATGTGACCTCGACCCAACCGAAAACGAGTCAGGAAACACTGGCGGATGGATGTTTGACTGACAGTATAGCGATTCTTGACTTCGGCTCGCAGTATTCTCAGCTCATCGCCCGCCGGGTGCGCG
>JAGQHH010000054.1 GCA_020431945.1 Cyanobacteria bacterium HKST-UBA02
ATCTCGGGCAAAGACAGCATGAAAAACGATTTCGACGACGGTCAGGTACGTCTGTCGATTCCGCCGACTCTTTTGATTTCCGCTATGGGCCGGATAGAAGACAGCGAAAAGGCTCTCTCGAGCAATCTCAAAGTACCGGGAGATCTGATCTATCTTTTGAGCTGCGGCAGCCAGTCCCTCACCGGCAGCCACTACAGCATGCTCTACGGCAAGCGCGACCGCCAGCTCGCCGCTTTCGACAGCAAGGCGGCGCCTTTGCTTTACCGGAAGATTCACGAAGCAGTCAGAGACGAGCTCCTGCATTCCGCCCACGACCTGAGCGAAGGCGGTCTGCTTGTCGCTCTTGCCGAGAAGGTGCTGGGCAGCAGGGTCGGTGCCGAGATCGATCTCGCTCCGCTGCTTGCGCAGAGCGGGCAAGATCCGGATTTCGTCTTCTTTGCCGAAGGACCGAGCCGACTGCTTGTCTCCATCCCGGCGGCCGGCAAAGACCGATTCGAGAAGCTCGGCTTCGCCGATGCCGGTATCGAGATATTCGAGCTCGGCAGAGTGATCGACGAGCCTGTTTTGAAAATCACTACAGGCGATACCGGCCTCGAGATTCCGGCATCCAGACTTCTTGAAGCCTGGATGAAACCTCTGCCAATAGCCGGTGTCGACGGGAGGGCACTGTAATGAGACCGCGGGCGCTTGTTCTATCCGGGGACGGGATCAATTGCGAGGATGAGACTCGCTTCGCTCTGGATCTGGCGGGCTTCGACGCCGAGACCGTTCATATATCGAGACTGCTCGAGAATCCCGCTCGCCTGGATGAAGCATCGCTCCTGGTGCTCCCCGGAGGCTTCTCCTTCGGCGACGAGATCGCCAGCGGTCGTGTCCTGGCCATCAAAATAATGCATGGATTGAAAGAAAGCCTTCACCGTTATATAGACCGGGGACGGCTCGTCATGGGGATCTGCAATGGCTTCCAGGCCCTGGTGCAGATGGGGCTCCTGCCCACCCGGGTCGATGACGCCGGGGGCCGCTATGTGAGCCTGCTCAAGAACAGCTCCGGTCGTTTCATAAATAGATGGGTCGGTCTCGAGGTCGAGCCCGAAAAGGCAAGCGGCTATCTGGCAGGGCTCAGCGAAATCGCCCTGCCGGTCAGGCACGGCGAAGGAAGAATCAGCGCCAGAAAAGATTCGGCAGACCTGGTCCGGCGGCTCTCCTGCCTGCACTATGCCGAAGATATCAACGGCAGCCAGGATCGAATTGCCGCTCTGCAAAACGAAGCCGGCACCATCCTCGGTATGATGCCTCACCCGGAGGCTTTCGTGCGCTGGAGCCAGCACCCGGACTGGACCGGCATGAAAGCCCGGGACAGAGATTACGAGAAGAAGAGCCCGGATCCGCATGGCCTGGCGATCTTAAGAAACGCCTGCAAACTTGCCGAGTCTATGTGAGGAGCGTTACGCAATGAACAAAGACCCCAGATCTTATGCGGAAGCCGGTGTAGACATACACAAAGCGGAGTCCTTCGTCACCCGCCTGAAAGTCTCGGCCAGACGAAAAGGTCATGAGCGACTCTGGCACGCCTCCGGCGGCTATGCCAGCGTCTATCCGGTAAGCGAGAATCAGGGCGTCGCCATGACCACCGACGGTGTCGGCACCAAGCTCCTCCTCGCTCTGGAGAAAAACAACTTCGAAGGAATCGGTATCGATCTCGTCGCTATGTGCGCCAACGACCTCATCTGTGTCGGCGCCAAGCCCGTGGCTTTCCTCGACTACTATGCCACAGGCGCCCTGGACGACCGCGTATCCGACAGTCTCCTCTCCGGGATCATAAAAGGCTGCGATCTGGCAGGCATGCTCCTGGTGGGGGGCGAGACCGCCGAGTTGCCCGGTCTCTACGAGCATGGTCATTTCGACCTGGCAGGTTTCGCCATGGGCACCGTCAGCCGGGAATCGCTCATAACCGGGGACGGTCTGGTCAAAGGAGACATACTTATCGGTGTTGCATCCAGCGGAATCCACAGCAACGGTCTATCCCTGGCCCGCAAGATCATCGGCGCCGACAATCCACTGCGAGACGACCTGCTCATCCCGACTCATATCTATGTCGCGCCTGTAGTACGCCTCTTCAGTGAATATCCCGGTATCGTCAAAGCCCTGGCACATATCACCGGTGGTGGCTGGACCAATATCACCAGACCCAACGACAGTCTCGGCTATACCATCGAAGAGCATCTTCCCTTGCCCCCGGCACTGGCTGAGATTGCCGGCTCGGTGCCCGCCCGGGAGATGTATCGGACCTTCAATATGGGCATGGGGCTCTGCCTGATGGCGGCTCCGGACAATGTCGAGACGATTCTGAGAATCTTCAATCAGTCGGGCTTCGAGGCTCGACCGGTAGGTGAGATAAGCAGCAGCAAAAAAGCGGCGCTCACGGTCAAAGGTGCACCGGGAGCAGACAGGGAGTTCGATCTGTAGAAAGGAGAAACGAAATGGCAACGGTCTTAGTGAGCGTGTCGGACAAAACCGGACTGGAAGAATTCGCGAAAGGGCTGGCCTCGGCAGGCAGTTTCGAATTCGTCGCGACAACGAGCACGGCGAAATTTCTTTCCGAGAAGCAAATAGCCTGCGGCAAGGTCGAAGATCTGACCGGCTTTCCCGAGATCCTCGGCGGTCGTGTCAAGACTCTTCACCCCCACGTCTTCGCCGGAATTCTCTCGCGAGACACCGACGCCGACCGAGCCTGTCTCAAAGATCTCTCCCTTCCCGAGATCGATATCCTGATCTGCAATCTCTATCCTTTCGAGAAAAAGCTGGCCGAAGGGCTGCCCGAATCGAAGATGATCGAAGAGATCGACATCGGCGGCGTCACCTTGCTGCGAGCCGCCGCCAAGAATTTCGATCGGGTCATGATCATCTGCGATCCCGCCCAGTATGAGTGTGTTCTTGCCCACTTGAAAGAGAACAAGGGCAAATCCACAAAAGACTTCCGTCGCAAGCTCGCGCTTGCTGCCTTCGAGCGTACCCGCTCTTATGATACCGCAATCAGTGCTTACCTGGCGGGCAATGTCGCCGCCGCCGAGCCGGAGGCGCCCAAGTCCAAACTACCCGAAAGCCTCAATCTCAACCTCAAGCAGTACCAGTCTCTGCGTTACGGCGAGAATCCGCACCAGTCGGCGATCTGGTATGACGCCCCGGGCGAGGGCAATGGGCGGGGCTCCGACTTCCCGCCTTTCGAGCAGCTCCAGGGTAAAGAGATGTCCTCCAACAATCTGGTGGACACTTTCGCTCTCACGACTTTCTTGAAAGAGCTGAAAGACCCGGGCGTCTGCATCATCAAGCATAACAACCCCTGCGGCATCGCCCAGGGCAAGACTCTGATGGAAGCTTTCGATAAAGCCCTGAGCACCGATCCGATCTCGGCTTTCGGTGGTATCTTCGGCTTCACCGGCGAAGTCACCGGAGCGATCGTCGACGAGATGACCAAAGGCTTCGTGGAGATCGTCGCCGCTCCGGCATATACTGCCGAAGCGCTGGACAAGCTCCTCAAGAAGAAAAATGTCCGGGTGCTCCAGTACAAACCGGACGTTCTGAGCCGCTATACGGCCCAGAGCTGGAAGTTGAGAGACTTGCAAGATTTCGGCTGGATCATCGAGAAAGCCGACGAGCCCCCGGTGAAAGCCAGCGCTTTCGAGCTCGCCGCCGGCAAGCGTATCGAGAGCCTGGATGAAGATGTAGCCTTCGCCTGGAATGTGGTCAAGCATCTCACCAGCAATGCCATCTTCATCGCCAGAGACGGCAAGTCCCTGGGCTTCGGCATCGGGCAGACAAGCCGTATCGCCAGCGTCAAAATCGCCCTGGCACAAGCCGGCGAAGCTGCCCGGGGTGCTGTTCTGGCAAGCGATGCTTTCTTCCCCGCCACCGACAATATCGAAGCGGCGGCGGCGGCGGGCATCAGTGTCATCGTCCAGCCCGGCGGAAGCATCAAAGACAAAGAAGTCGTCGAAGCTGCCGCCAGCCACGGTATCACCATGCTGCTCACCGGTCAGCGCTGCTTCAAGCACTAATCCTCTGTAAGGAGGGGGCGCCGTCTTCCGTCAATCCGTGACAGTTGCGCCTAAACCGTCTTCTCCGAGACGGTCAAATTCCCAATCTGTCGAATTATGGCTCGATAATGAAATCGTCGCATAATGGAGTAAATGAGTCCGGGATAGAGCCGTCATCGATCGCAGCCATCACCCTTATCCCTTTTTCCTTCCAGTCCTCGTATTGAGCCAGGATCTCAATCATGTACTGACGGCCTGAGCGCCCGCCGACCTCCAGCACCTCCACATGCTTCGATGCTATCCAGGACACGAATGTGGCGTAAGGGAAAGCCTGATACTCCTTCATTTTCTCAGACAGCAGGTCCCTAGCTTCCTTCCTATCCACAGGCACGAGTCCCTTTTCCACTACCCGTCAAGTCTAGATCCCTTTACTGTGAAGATCAATACTGATGCCTTCGACTACAGGGAATACAATAAGTCTACGAAGTTGAGGCTCTGACGTGAAAAACAGACTCGAAATTCTTGCGACTCTAACAGCGATAATGATCTTTCTGGCTGCTCCCGCTCACGGCAAAAGGAACTGGAAACCCTGCAGCTCACCAACTTGCTTGCGGCTGAAACCCTCGGGCTGGACCTACCAGAACATGCCGGGTAAACCGGACTACCTGATCTGGCGAAACTATCCCTACCAGACCGCGGGCGGTGGTGGCGAATGCTGGAGCCTGGACCACCTGGGCGATTCCATCGCCTATGTGAACGGTCGTCCGGTGGATCAGGGCGTCTGCAAGACATGCCACGGGCGATTGTATACCGGCGAGCTCGGACGCGCCGCACCACAAGCGATACCGGTGCATCCGCAGACTTACAAGAAGGCGCACCAGACCGCGCTCGGACTTCCCCTGGTACAACTCGAGATCAACGCCTCCCCGAGCCAAGTCTATGCCTGGTATCTGAAGCAGCTACCGGAACACGGCTGGGAGGTCGTCGACTGGACCCAGGTAGAAGGGTCCTATTTCCTGGTAGCCAGCATGGATACCAGATCCAAGTGGATGAGCTTCGCCCCGTCTTCGTCCGGTCGCTGCCGCCAGCTCGTGATGAACCGGCGGTACAATTAGCGATCTGACCCAGTGACAAAGAAAGACCCGCTCTCAGTCCCCGGAGTTATCTTTTGAATTGCCTGCTGAATAGCGGACAGAGATTCGGTTGCCATCGAGACGTCCTACATAGAACCGATTTGCCCCTGAAACCAATGCCACTCGCAATCCAGAACCAGCGAGACTGTGATTGAGGGCACCCAACAGTGCATCTATACGCTCTGAAGGCAGAACGCTAAGCAGCTCGGCTACCTGCCTCCTGAGCTCCGCACGCTTCTTTATGTCCAGGTCAGTGATACCGGATATGGAGCCCTCTTCCTTGATCTTGGAGGTGAGTCGAGAGAACTCAGATTTACCGTTAGCATCCCCGTAAACCGGCGCATCAATAAGAGCCTTTTCGGCACGTCCGATCTCCTGCCGGAATGCCGCCCTATATACCGCCGACTCGAGATCGGCAAGCCGCCAGCGATCCTCTCGCCTGGTAGAAGATAGAATCTTCCAGGCTTGCCTGGCATTCTCCAGCCCTGTTTTGACTTTCGCCGGCTCGCCGGTGCTCAGTTGAGCCTCAGCGAGGTTGCGCAGAGCAGTACCGGTTTGCACCTTGTGCTTGCCAGGAAAAATCTGATTCACATATTTCAGCCTTCGGGCGGAAAGGCGCTCCGCTTCGGCAGGTTGACCGTTAGATGCCCAGAGCTCGGCGAGATCGATACAAGCGCATCCGGACTCAATGCTGAACTCCGGGCGATAGGGAGCAACGTCCTGAAATGAATCGAGCACATCCCATAGCTTTGCCACCAGAGACTTGTCCGGCTCTTTCAAACCCTCGAGCAATCTATTCTTGTCGAGACTTCCCCTGAACATCATCCGGTAGACAGAAAGAGCATAGATCAGCGCTCCCGCTCGGCTTTCGTGGTGCTCATCAGCATCGTACAACTCAGTGTCAGGCAGGCGCTCTTGAGCGAAGAACATAAAATCACCGACAGGAAGCACTTCCATCCCGAGCTGTTTGCCGGAACGACGGTATGTCTGGCTGATCACCGATTGATAGGCGAAATAAGCTTTGTCAGCGAAGGTCATTACGGCAGCGCACTTCGGCGGTCCGACCCCAGCTGCCTTCATGGTGCGGGAGAGCTCGCCGGTCACTACGCTGGGTCCGCCGAATCCAGATCCGGAATCAGGCTGGATGATGATTCTGTCCCAGTTCTTCTGGAAAGCGCTTTTCAGAACCGGAATCTGAACCAATTCATCAAGAGCCGCTCCAGCCCGGGTGAAACTCTGGATACTCACTTTCTTGTCCGGCTGACCGGCTCTCACCAGCATGACGAGCAAACCTGGAACGTCGTGATTGAATGTGATGCTGTTGCCGATGAAAAGCAGCCGTTGAGAGCCCGAGCCATCATCTGCATGGACAGCCACTCGAGGCACGAACTGATACCAGAGATAAGCGGCGAATATAAGGAGAAAAATCGTAAGAGCCAGGGCGACTATGCGAAAGATCTTGCCCGTTGCACCCAAGATGGACTTCGAGGAGCCCTTGCGGTTCTCATCCGTGGAATCGGTGACCATTGCAAACCTCCATCAGCTCATGCAATGCTTTCGCCCTTTGCTAATTGCTCAGCGTAGCCGATTCCAGGGCCGTTGAAAATGGATATCTAATCGCGCCCATCACAGATCGCCTGCAGATCACGGCTCGAGGCGCTCATCGAGCACATCAACGGAGCGCTGGCGTCCATCATAGTCGCCATTTCCCCGGAATTTCGCCGCCCCGGGGTTATAGCTCAAGACAAGAGCCTGATCCCTGCCGCCCTGCCGGTAGAAATGTCCGATTGTCTCCTGACCGCGGAACTAGCCCTGCATTAACTCTTCGGCTCGCATGGCCAGATAAGCGCCCACCACCATAGAAGCCTTCTTCGGGTCGAGCGAGTCATTCAGATGATAATCTCTCAATCTATCGAGATAGGCCTTCTTCGCATCGAGAAAAGCAGCCTTGCTCACTTGATACGGTACAAGAGTAGTGCTTGAAGCTCATTATCCGGCTACCAGAGATGTGAGGTTTCCCGAGTCTATACGACTGCTTTCCAGTTTAGACATGTCGGGACCTTTATCCTATACCCATGCGTCGTCTGAGTGCCGGACTCTGGCTGAGAATCCTGTCCAGGTTTTCCGGTGTGATAAATCGCTCGCCAACCTTCATCGTTATCATCCGGTCGGAATGATCGCCGGTCCTTTCCTGGAAGTCTCTCTTCAGAGCCCTGGTGAGCTCCATGATCTCTTTGTGCGATGCTCCTGGAAGAAGTCTCTCTGCCACCTGATATGGTCCTTCTCCGACCCGTTGAGTGGCATCTTTCATGAGTCGATCGGGAAGAGCAGGGGCATCACAGGGTTCGGTTCCCTTATCTGCGCCGATACCCTCAGAGTCACGAATCGCCCGTGAGTTGTCCCGAGGCGGATTGATCGGAACCTCCCTTTCGGAATCATAAATCGCCCGGCGGTTATCCTGAGGTGGATTGATCGGTACAGCCTCATGGGCTTGAGGATCCTGGTTGAGAGTGTGTTGCATGATCGTCTCGGCAGGAATATCCTGGAAACCTATCCCTTTTGCAATCGATTCTCTGGTCATGAATTGCGTGAATATTCCGCCAGTGTGAATCGATTGTCCTTCATCATCCCATCGCTGCTCCAGCTCACGTACCGCATCGAGTTGCTCTGGTGAAAACTGCCTGGCGAAGCCCGGGTCCGATTTGGCGCGCTCGTTGAATGTGACAAGATCATTTCGGCTCACTCGACCGTCCTGTTCTCCATCGTTCCTTATGCCATCCAGATAGTCGAAGAATTTGCCGCCATCCTCCAAAAGGACCTGGGTACGACGTGCATTCGGGTCATGCCCCCGGCCCCCGGGCAATTCGTAGTCTCGCTGATCCTGATAGCCTGCCAGTCGCTGATCGAGATCTTGCATATTAATTACAGTTTCTCGTCCCGGTTGATCATTGGAGGCGTTCTTGAGGTCGGGTGCCATATCGTTCAGGCTTCTAATCAGGAGCTGGTCCACAGGATTTTGCGAATTGTCCGCCGAGTGCTGGAACCTCTTCAGATGTGTATCGGTGATCTTCTTTCCGTCACCGAGTATGTCCATATTCTCTTTCGCCCAGCCCACGGACAGCTCCGGCAGAACGCCGCTGCGCACCAGCTCGTCCGAAACCACTTTCATATAATTGTCGAAGCCATTGCTGACTTTGTTGATTCCCGGCTTACCGAAATCCTCCCGCGCTTCATTGATGTGCTGCATGAGCATTCTTGCGCCTGACTCGCCGCCATTCCTGTGCACATCATTGACCACCGAGTTCACTTCGCTGAATGCATCTGTCATTGCTCTAGCCTCTCGAAATATGGGTAGCTGCCGATTACCAGGCTCGTCCCCGATGATACGAGCCATTTATAAAACTGCTGTAACAGCCAGGTCCTGCGCCGGGCAGTCGCCTCCGGTAACTCATTCGCCAACATCCAGCTTCGGGAGTCCCGGTGAAAGCGCCTGGCAGTCATGAAAAAGCAAGCCACCAGGCTCCGGCAGGTGGTTAAAACAGCAGGTCCTGTGATATAAGAAACGGACGCTCTCTTGAGCCGGCAACACAACAAGGCAGGTGCATAGTGAAATATCGTCAACTCGGTGACAGCAATCTCGAAGTCTCGACCGTAATTTTCGGCGCCTGGGCCATAGGCGGCTGGATGTGGGGCGGTGCCGAGGAGAAAGACGCTATAGAAGCAATTCAGGAAGCCATCGATGGCGGTGCCACATCCATCGACACGGCGGCGGTCTACGGCTACGGTCGCAGCGAGGAGATCGTCGGCAAAGCCATCAAAGGAAAGCGGGACAAGGTAAAGCTATTGACGAAATTCGGGCTGCGCTGGGATCTGAAAGACGGCGAGCACTTCTTCTCCTGGTCCGATGAGAATGGCGAGAAGGACATCTACCGCAATGCCTCGAAAAAGAGCATCATCGAAGAGTGCGAGAATAGCCTCAAACGCCTGGGGACGGACTACATCGACCTCTACCAGTGTCACTGGCGCGATCACACCACCGCCCTCGAAGAGACCATGGAAGCCCTCAATCAACTTGTGAAGGAAGGCAAGATCAGGGCCGTGGGTGTCAGCAATTTTACGAAAGCGGAAATCGAAGACTCCCGGCAATTCTGCCCTGTCGCCTCGCTGCAACCGCCTTACAGCATGCTCGAGCGCGGCATCGAGAAAGAGATTCTGCCCTATTGCCGCAGCAGCAATGTCGGTGTTATCGTCTACAGCCCGCTTCAGAGAGGCTTGCTGACCGGCAAATTCAGCCCGGACGTTCAATTCAAAGAAGGGGATCATAGAGCCAGACAGGTACACTTCACTCCCGAGAATATCAAACGGACGAATGCCTTCCTCGAGAAGATCAAACCCATCGCCACCGCCCACGATGTCACACTCGGCCAGCTCGTCATCGCCTGGACTATCGCCCAGCCTGGCGTCACCAGCGCCATAGTTGGCGCTCGCGACGCGGCCCAATGCCGGGAAAATCTCAAGGGAGCAGAGATCGACCTCCCGGAAGCCGACCTGAAAGTCATCGGGAAGCACCTCGATTCGCTTCAACTCCAGCCTGTTTGAGAATCGTCTCGACTCGCTGAGCGTCATGTTGTACAATCATGCTTCCACCCAAAGAAGGAGCATGGATATGAGCTGGAGCAGCGGATCTCAATTGTTTTGCGACTTCTGGCCGTTGATAAAAAAGGCTATCAAGAAAAAGAAAGAAAGGCTCGAGTTCACCGCCGATCTTCTCGAAGTTTTCGAGCGCTGGGATATCGATCTGGCTGATCTCGACGAGCTCGAGGACGAAGAGCTCTACGAAGCCCAGAAGATACTTGCGGAGAGGCAGGAATCTTGATCTATTCATTACTCGAGCAGTCTCATCGGGTAAGGGGGCATGCGTCGC
>JAGQHH010000625.1 GCA_020431945.1 Cyanobacteria bacterium HKST-UBA02
CGAGAGCCTGCACTGCGGCGATTCTGACCCGCAGATAGTTGTCGTTGAGGGCGGCGGTAAGGGCCGGGACCGCGATCTTCGCATTGCTGTGATAGCGGCTCAGGGCTGATGCTGCAGCGGCGCGCAGGGAGGGAGCATTGTTCGATTTGAGAACATCGACGAGCACTTCGGTGGATCTCGTGTGCAGGGTGGGCCGCTCTTCACGCGCCAGGTGGGCGAGAGCCTCGATGGCTTTTCGCGCTACCGAGACTTCTTTGTCTGTTTTGATGAACTCGATGATGGTGGCTTTCACGTCATCAGTTTTGGGACCGATGTTTCCCAGGGTGGTGATCAGGGCTGACTTGACCTGGTTGTCGTCGCTTGCCTTGAGAATGCCGATGATGGTGCTCAGAGAGGAATCGCTGATCGAAAAGTCCTGGTTGCTCGAAAGGCGCTCCAGGAGCTGGGAGGCTTTGAGCTTGACAGTGGGATCGCTGGTGTCGAGAAGATCGACAAGGGCCTCGGCAGCCTCGGACGGGCGGTCGTGGACCTGGCGCTCGAGCTCGTAAATATCGAGCTGGACGCCCTGGGTATTGGCGCGAATCGCTTTGATGATGCTTTTCACCGGCTCGCTGGACGAAAGACCCGGCGCGGCGGTCGCCGGCTCAGCCAGAAAGGGGGCTCCTGCGGCAATGACAGCCACGATCAATCGCTTTCGCATAAGGCAATCCTCATCTCCATCTAGTGGAATGATACCCGTTGAGCCCGGCATCGGTCAGGGGGGAAACCCTGATCCGGATTATGGCTTGTCCGGAGCGAACCGGATCAGAAGAGCCCGGGGAAAATAAATCGAGGCATTGTTGAAATGACTTTCCATATCTTTTGTATTGCGGCAATAAGTGACCACGAGAGAGCGCTCCCTGGCGGATAGCTCGCTGTGACCCTTGGCGCTGTAGAGAATGACGTTGTCTTCCTTTTCGGGGCAGTTATAGACCCGTGTGGCGGCGCTCCAGGGACCTTCCGGGCAGGGCGCTCTGCGGACGGCGATGTCTTTGCTGAATGGAGGCATATAGGCTGCTACCACGCCCTCGATACCCTTCACCCTGCCCACGGACATCTCGGGTCCGGCGTCCTCGAACAAGATAGTGGCTTTCTCCGGGGTGCTGCTCCAGGTGGCGCCGCCGGCGAAGAATTCCATATTCTTCAGATTCAGCGCGGCAAGAGAATCACGATCTATACGAGCTAGAATCAGGGGATGGGCGTTCATGCCTGATTTGCGTCTGGGGGCGGTGCAAAAAACGAAGAGATAATTGCCCTGCAGATAGCAGGCGGCTCCGGCATGGACCGCTTCCGGGTCCCAGGGGAGGGTGACGGAGCGCTGCTTCCAGTTGGCCGGCTCTTCCTGGGGATTGTCGATGACGACGAGATCGTGACCGGCGGTCTCGAACTGGAAGGGCGGGGGAAGCTTCAGGTTGGTGCGAATGCGGTGCAGGAAAACATAGAGCTTGCCGTCCACGAAGGCGCCATCGCCGGGCCAGACATACTCTTTGTCTTTTGCTTTCCAGATGGAGTCGGGCTTGGGCTTTGACTTGTCCCAGTAGAATGTCAGGTCACCATATTCGATGCCGGAGGGTTTTGTTTCATCGGCATGGAGCTTTCCCCTGGCGATGGTGTTGTTGATCATGTCTACTTTGATGCGCTTGGAGCCTTCGATGTCACCGATCCAGGTGTCTCCGAAAGTCCAGATCGTCTCCTCCAGCCCGATGGGGACCGAGAAGGCGCCGTCGGCTCCGACCCAGCCGTGGTGCTGATCGAAGAGCCTGTTGAGCTCGGTGAGGGGCTCGACGGATTCGGCTTCGAGGGGTGGGGGAGTCTGGATTAAGTCGGAGCCCGCGCAAAACCCCGGCCCGAGAGACAGGCTCAGAAGAGCTAATAAGGCGCAAAAAAACAGGGGCATAGGCTTCAGGTGTTTTTACCCGTTGTCTTTACTCTTGTCGGGGTCCGATTCGGCGGTGGCGGGCGGCGGTGTCTCTTTTCCTGATCCGTTCGTTCCGGACCCGTTCTTGGATTTCTTGCCGGGCTTTCCTTTGCCGACGGTGGCAAGACCGGCAAGGAAGTCCACATCGATAACCGGTCTTTGACCGACAAGCTTGCGTTCGGCGAGAGTGGCAATCTCTCTGTCCAGATCTTCCTCTCTGATCTGAGGTTCGAGAATGCGGACGATATCCTTGAAGTAGAGGGTTTCTTTCTCGACCAGAGCTGCTGCCATGGTATCTAGCTCTTCGCGTTTGGAGCGCAGAAGCTTCTCTACATTCGCGTAGCACTCGTCGACAATTTTCTTGATCTCGATCTCTATCTCTCTTTCTGTCTCCGGAGACGCCTTGCCGTCGTTGTCGAAGCCGAATGCGACATTGGTGTTGAATTTGAAAGTGCCCATGCCGTAACGGCGTACCATGGCACTGGCTGTGCGGGCGACACTCGACAGGTCGGCGCTGACGCCGGCTGCGTTTGTTTCACGGAAAATGGTCTCGGCTACGAGACCGCCCAGCCCGACTTCGATTCTTGAGCGGAGCTCGAAAGCGTTCGGCACATGGTGGAAGTTGTCGTCCTTATCCACGGACCACATATAGCCGAGAGCGGCGCCGCTGGGCACGATGGTTACTACCTGAATGCGCTCCAGCTCGTTGCGGTAATAGGATACGATCGTGTGCCCGGACTCGTGATAGGCGGTTTTCCATAGGTCTTTGAGGACCACGTTTTGAGTTCGATGCATGCCGAAGTGGACTCTTTGAATTGCTTGAATCATGTCCACCTGGCTGACCGCGGTGCGACCATTGCGAATAGCCGTGAGACCTGCCTCGTTGACTATATTGGCGAGCTCGGCTCCGGCGTCGAACACGGTCATCCTGGCGATTTCCAGGATATTGACCGAGTCGTCCAATTCTATGCTCTCCAGATAGTGCTGGAGAATCGCCTCTCGCCCTTCCAGATTCGGCAGAGGAACGTCGATCCGTCGATCGAATCTCCCTGGCCGAAGAAGAGCATCATCGAGCATGCCTGGATTATTGGTAGCACCGATGGTGAGTACTTTGTGCTTGCCGAACCCGTCCATTTCTACAAGAAGCTGGTTTAGAGTCCGGTTTACCTCATTTTGCCCGCCGAAGCCTCTGTCCTTGGTTCGACTGGAGCCCACTGCATCGATCTCGTCGATGAAGACAATGGCGGGTTTGCCGCTACGCCGTGCTTGTTCGTATATGGCCCTGACTCTCTGGGCACCGAGACCGACCCAGACCTGTACGAAGTCGGTGCCGGCCATGGAGTAGAACGATACTCCTGCTTCATTGGCGATGGCTTTGGCGAGCATGGTCTTACCGGTGCCGGGCCGACCGACTAGAAGTATTCCCTTGGGGGCTTTGAGACCGCTTTTCTGGACGATGTCTATGTTTTTAAGCAGCGTCACTACTTCTTTGGCCTCGCTGATGGCCTCGTCCATTCCCTTGACGTCCTCGAGTTTGACATCGAGGTCTGGTACCTTCGAGAGATTCATACCATCGGTGTTGAGTTTGTGACCGGCTGTCACTGACACGCGGCCTATCGCTTCTTCCAGATCATCAGCGTCGATCCGCTTCTTGGCTTTACGAACGGCAAGAATGGCTGCTTCGTTGACGGTAGCTGCTATGTCCGCGCCGGAGAAATTGAAGGACTGCTTTCCGAGCGTTTCCAGGTCGATATCTTCTTCTACTTTGACCTTCTCGAGATAGGTCTTGAAAATTTTCTCCCTGGCCTCAGCATCGGGAAGAGGTACATATAGTTTGCGATCGAAGCGACCCGAGCGCAAAAAGGCCGGGTCGAGCTGATTCTCGACATTGGTTGCGCCAATCGTGATCACATTGCTGTGACCGCCGACACCGTCTAGCTCCACCAGGATCTGATTGAGTTCGGTGGTACGCTCGTTTCCTGTGTCGCGCATGGTGCCGCCCACGGCATCGATCTCGTCAATGAAGACGATGGCAGCCGGGCTCTTTCTGGCTTGACTGTAGAGCGAGCGGATTCTAGCTGCCCCTTCGCCTCTGAATGAGCTCTTGAAGTAAGTCGCGGAAAGTCCATAGAAAGGAACTCCGGCCTCGTTCGCGATGGCTTTGGCAAGCATAGTCTTACCGACTCCAGGCGGGCCGATCATCATGATTCCTTTGGGGAGCTTGGCGCCAATCTGGCGTAGCTCATCGCCGCGCTTCAGGAAGTCGACAATTTCGCTGATGTCCTGCTTGACGTCGTCGATTCCAATAACGTGCTCCAGCCTGACTTTCGGGTCATGGGTAATGAGCTCCACGCCGGAGGTGAGAGTGCGTTCCAGACCGATTGCGATGTTGTCCAGAGCAGTCTTGATCGTGTCCAGGGTGACTTTGTTCGGTCCACCCGGGCGTCTTGCCAGGAGCGCTGCTTCGTTTACGACGTTGGCGATGTCGGCAGGCGAATAGTTGGCTGTGAGATCCACAAGCTCTTTCATCTCGATATTTTCGTCATGAGCGACTTTATTCAGGTAGTACTTGAAAATCAGCCCCCGTTCTTCTTCTGTGGGGATCTGGAAGTAAATTCGCCGACTCATCCGGCCCGCTCTTAAAAGAGCCGGATCGAGCATGCCATCATTATTGGTTGCGCCAATAACCAGCATGCGGGAGCCATGGAAGCCGTCCATCTCGGTGAGTAGAGTATTGAGGGTCATATTCATATCTGTCTGACCGCCGAAACCCCGGTCGGCTTGCCGCCGGGCCCCGACCGATTCGATCTCGTCTATGAACAGGATAGCCCTGTCGTGCTGGCGAAGCTTGGCGAAGAGCATCTTGAGCTTGAGCACTCCGAGACCCATGATCAGTCCGCTGAGACCACCACCCTCGATGACATAGAAGGGCACGCCGACTTCGTTGGCGATGGCGCGGGCGAAGATAGTCTTGCCGACTCCGGGAGGACCGATGAAGATCATGCCCTTGGGGACATCGGCGCCGGAGTCCATGTAGTGCTGGCTGTTAGAGAGAATATCGATAACTTCTTTGATCTCGACTTTGGCTTTGTCATTGCCGATGAGTTCTTCGAGCGTCTGGGGAGCCTTCGGGCTGATAGGCGGATCTTTGAAAAGAAACGGAAAGAACTTCTTTCCGAATGGCTTGGGAGCTTTGGAATCGGCTCTGGGTGGAAGCGGAAAGAGGATCGAGAGGAGAATATAGAACTGCATCAAGATGAGCAGGGCACCGAATATAGCGGCGCCGATCAAGTTGATGATCGAGTATTTCAGAAGAGCCGGGAAGGAGGTGAACGGGTTCCACCACTGGGCCGTGAGAATCAGGACCACGGTCCATATGATCAAGAGCGTCCAACGGGCCCAATTTTTCATGACTCTGGCTATCCTCTCTTATGAAACTAGAATCTTCCGACCATCGGAAAGTCTGCTCTCATTCACGTTTTCGTATCCTTGATGCTGGCGGCGCCGAGATAGTCCCGGTCCATGTCCACGAAATTCATCTCCGGAAGCATGCCTGCTTCGGCGCGGCACTTCAAGGCGACGTTTTCATGGACGATGCAATCCCGCACGGCCACGGGACGAAAATCACGCGAAAGACCCCGGCCTCCGAAAAGGCAGGTGAAGGTGAGAACCACTATGAAAGCTATTATGTAGTTTCGCATACCTGTGTTGTTCCCATCTCGACCCGGAATCTCCCGTGGAAGCCGCCATAGGGCTTGCTAAAGAGCTATTTTAACCCTGATCGCAGGGCGGCGCTCGGTTGGTTGAGACGTTATCGGATCAGGGTTTCCCCTGGATCAAGCCGCTCTATGACGGATCCCTTGGCTGATTATCCAGAGCGGGCGCCGATTGCGGAATATTGATCTGATTGCGAGCCAGCCAGCCGCGCATGGAATTCTCGTCCATGGCGCCTTCATTGGTATCCTGCACATGGCCTTCCTGGAAGATCATAAATGTAGGCACGCCATAGACGTTATATTTGCCCGCCAGTTTAGGGCTCTTTTCGAGATTGACCTTGCAGATCGTGACCTTGCCCTGTCCCTCATAAGCCAGGGTGCCGAGCACCGGAGCCACCTGCTTGCAGCCCGGGCAGTTGTCGGTATAGAACTCTACGAGTACCGGATCCCGTGAATCCAGGACATAGCCCTGGAAGGTGCTCTCATCGGTTTCGAAGATGAGTTCCTGACCCCGCAGGGCGGGCTGGTTGGCGCCCTGGTCATCCTGCAGGGGTTGCACCTTGAAGTTCATGCCGTTGAGTATGGAGCCCACCGCCAGAGCCAGCAGAAACGCGATTACGACCTCTTTCATGGGATTTCCTCGAAAAAAATGAAGGTAGACTCCAAGCCTACCTTCTATATTTACACAAGGGCGCTATTTTCGCACCGTGGTTTTATTTGCCACGCTCCGGAACGAGCAGGAAGTCGATCACATGGATGACACCATTGGCGCAATCGACGTCGGGTTTGGTGACGATCGCTCCGTCGACGACCAGGGTCTGACCGTCGTCTTTGGAATCGATCATCAGGCTCTCGCCCTGGATGGTCTTGATCGAACGCTTCTGAGCGAGATCTTCAGCGCTTACTTTGCCTCTGACCACGTGATACTTGAGGATCTCGGGGAGCAGGTCTTTATCGCTGAGAATCTCTTCTCTTCTTTCTTTGGGCAGTTTGCCGAAAGCAGAGTCGCTGGGAGCGAACACTGTGTACGGTCCCTTGCCGTGGAGGGTGCGAGCCAGACCCGTAGAAGCGAGGGCGCCGGTGAGGGTATCGAAATCGCCTTCAGACTTGGCGGTCTGAACGATGTCTTTCTTCTTGCTCACTTGCCGCTTTTTCTTGGCAACGGCCGGTTGCGGGCTGGTCACCTCGATGCCCAGCGTCAAACCAGTGCCCATTACCGAAAGGGCAAGCAAGCTCATCGCTGCGCGCTTAACGTATTCCATCTCGATCTCCTTCTTCTTAACCCAAAAGAAATTACAAACCCGGAAAGTCGCCGGATCTTGTCTGTCTCCCAAACACTGCCAGTACTAGACGTGCTTGTTGATAGCTGTCGTCAGTTTGGATTTCGGAACCGCACCGACAACCTGCTCTACTACCTGGCCTTGCTTGAAGAGATAAAGGCTAGGTATGCCTCTGATATGGTATGCCTGGGCAGTTTTCGGATTCTCGTCGGTATTAACCTTGACGACTTTGATTTTGCCCTCGAAATCCTTGGACAGATCCTCGACGATGGGAGCCACCGCTTTGCAAGGACCGCACCAAGGAGCCCAGAAGTCGACCA
>JAGQHH010000626.1 GCA_020431945.1 Cyanobacteria bacterium HKST-UBA02
TGGGACCTTGCGGATCCAGCTACCCGGATATTTGCCGTACCTGAGAAAGACCGGGACCAGATAGGTCTCCTGACCGGACTTCTCCCGGGCGGCGCGGGCGATGCGAACAGCGCCTTTCTTGAACGGACCGAGAACGCCGTCGAGGTATGCCCAGCCTTCTGGGAACATGACCAGGCGTTGTCCTTCTGCCACCAGGTTGATGGCTGCCTCTCGCGCGGGACTGCCGTGACCCTTTTCCAGGTCCACGGCGAAGGCTCCCATGGGGGCGAAGATGAGCGCCCCGATACCGCCGCCGAAAGTCATCACGCCCCGTGCCGCCATATAGCGAGCCGGCCGTCCCTCCATGACTCTGGGCAGAACACCGACATCGGCAAAGTGCGGATGGTTGGGGGTGACGATGATGTGCTTGCCATCGACGCTGGCGAGATTCTCCATTCCCGTTATCCGGACCCGACCAACCTGCAGGAACAGGAGGAATCGAGACAGACATTTGAGAGCGAAGAGACCTCGCTTGGTCGGAGGCGGCGGCAGATAGCCACAGGTGGAGGCATTCTTGATATAGGCGCGAGCTCTTCTCAGAGCCGGAATTGAGCAGAGAAGAGCAATCAAAGCGAGGAGGCCTGCCGCGAGTGCGACAGGCCAGCTGAAGAGGTCAAGGTTCCATGTCATAGCTTTGCTCCGTCCCGGGAGTACCCGGTCGGTATCAGCTCGACTTGGCCACGGTCAGGAGCTTGTCGATCTCCCGCCGAACCACCTCGATCGCTTCCCTGGGATCTTCCGGCAGATCGGCCAGGGGAATCGGGCGGCCGATGACGACCACCGCACCGTAATTGGTGGCGGTCTCATCGTAGTACTTGAACTTGCGGAATGACTTCCAGCCCAGGGCGACGACCAGTTTGTGGAACCAGTTGGCGTCTTTGGGATCACGCTTGTAGTGCACGGCCATGGGCAGCACCGCCAGGGTCTCTGTCGGGCAGCCGAAATGGTCGCGTGCCGCATGCATGGCCCGGATGGCTCCGGTGCGGAAGTCTTCCGGTCGCAGGACGTTGTCCTGCACGAGCTTACCTTGCGGGAACATGAGCAGACGGCTTTTCCGGTGCAGACCCAGGCATTTGCCGCAGGCCTCCACCACCGCCTGGCCACCGCTCTGGGCCTTACCACCTTCGGTGTTCACGGCGAAGAAGCCGGCGAACGCTGAAAGGGTTGCCCTGAGCGGGTTCTTCATCTCGGATACGGTGCCCAGATGGCGATAGCCGTAGGGCAGGGCGCTTGCCACCACCATGAAGTCCAGAGGAAACTGGTGGTTCGGCAGAATATTGAGGCGCCCGTTGAAGCGTGCATTGCTCCGGTCGATCACCTTGATGGGACCGATGAAGAGCTTGCACATCAGCTTGGAGATGGACCTCAGGGCGAGCTGCCCGAAAAAGGTCGGGTTGGGAGGCAGGTAGCCGTCACGGACGAGCTTCCTTCCTTCCCCGTACCAGTAGCTGAATCGCCAGATGAGAACCAGCGCTACCAGAGCGGCGATGGAACCGTACAGGATTGTGTGGGACATATTCAGTCTTTGCTCCGATGATTAGTGGCCCGGCAGGCAACGTTGCCTGCCGGGCCGAGAAGACAGTCAAGCGGACAGACAGCTACTAGCCGTCCAGTCGCTTCTTCAAATCGCGTCTCCGGCTCTTGAGTCCGGCGAGATCCGGGTGGCCCTCATCCTCGAGACGAAGGAGTGCGATGAGGCAATCCAGGTCCTGGAGGAGAGCAGGATTCTCGGTACCGATGCCCTGCTCGAGAAGGCTCAAGGCCTCCCGGGCGCAGGCGATTGATGCAGCCCTGTCGTCTCGTGCCCTGGAAAGGGAGAGACGCTTGCTGGCCACGCCGTAGAGGAGCGACCAGGGGGCTTGCTCGGCCATGAGCCCCTGGCGGTGTGCCGCCAGAAGAACCTCGGCGCCATCGTCGTTGCCGGTCTTGATCAGGCAATCGGCACCGGTCATGGTGAGCTCGTGACCCTCGGTGGCGGTGGCCCCGGGATTGGCAGCGGCCAGTTCCCGATAGAGAGCCAGTGCCTCTTCGCCTGATCCGCCATTGGCGAAAGCTTTGAGAGCGAGCATGGAAAGCTCGCCGTCGGCTTGCCCGGAAGCCCGGTAGAGAGCGATGAGACGCTTCAGCACCCGGGCTGCCTCCAGGTGATCGTTTTGCCCGATGAGCGAAAAGGCCAGGGGGCGAAGGATATGGATGAGCTCCGGGCTATCCTTGCCCAGGGCGTCCTCCAGCGTGGCAGCGGCGGCGGTCAGGTCAGAGACGAGTCCGTCGTACTTCATATACAACCTCTCTTCTTGTTTTTGGACGTCCGCAGGGTTGTTGGCGGCGTCCTTGATTTATTGTTTATTGTTGTCTTTGGTGTCGCATCCGGTGTCGCCCTTGTCCTTCCTGATCAGGCGTATCAGCCTGGGAAGTAGCGCCAGTAGCGCCAGGGCGACAATAGCCAGAGAGAGCTTCAGGTAGAGCCCGCTCGCGCCGGCAGCAGCCTCGCGTCCGGCAAAGCCGGCATACGCGTAGACGGCAGTGCCCGGAATGATGAACACCATGCTGGCCAGAAAGTAGCTCCG
>JAGQHH010000627.1 GCA_020431945.1 Cyanobacteria bacterium HKST-UBA02
CAAATCCAGAATTAGTTGGTGTCAATAGTATTACCTACACTCAAGTAGAGCCGGGGCATGTTAAGGTCGTTACTCAATCCTTCGATAAAGAAAAGACATCTACGATTGAATTTCTTCGCCTCTAGACGAAGTTGACCGACAGTAAGAATCCTGGTCAAATAGGCAACAAGCTCCTGATAACCTGCGGTAGTGCTGATTGTTTCACGGTACGCGGATCGGCTTAGGGTGTGCGTAGCAATGGAACGAAAAGTGGCGCCATTCCGCTGTTGAGCAAATTTTTTTTGCGGCGAAAGGTAATAATAGTGATAAAAATTGTAATAGTAAAAATAATAACGTGCTATAATTTCTAGCGACCGCCGCAAGAAATCCCCGGGAGGGCTGAAAATATGGCACGACGACCAGCACTTGAAAGAGATGAAGTATTTGATGCCTGCAACCGCCTTCAGGCAGAAGGCAGGGAGGTAAGTGCCACGGCTCTCCTTGACGCCCTGGGCGGTGGAAGTCTGCGGACTATCTACCGCTATCTGGAAGACTGGAGGAAAGAGCAGCCAAAGGAACCTGGTAATAACAGGGATACTGAGCTGCCAGAGAACATATTGGCCGTATTCAAAGCGACATGGCGAACAGCTACCATCGAAGCCGACAAGGCAACGGCTGCGGCTAGAGAGCAAGCAGCAGAAGAAGTGAAGGCTGCTCAGAAGCAGTTTTCGGAAGCCTTGGATGCTATCGAGAGGCTAGAGGCTCAAAGTGATTCCGACGCTAAGCAGATTGAAGAGTTGACCGCTAAGGCGGCCGAACTCGACTCCAAGGTTAACCAGTTACAGGAAGCCAGAGCCGCCGACGGCGCGACGATAAATGAGTTGCGGCAACAGACCGGCGGACAAGAGAAAGAGATAGAGCGTTTGCGGAACGAGCTAGAACGAGAGCGGAAAGAGAAAGATGCTGCCGTAAGGGAAGCAGCGGAGTTGAAGGGAACAGCGGATACTCTAAAGGCACAGAATGAATCCCTCATGACTAAGCTCGGAGGCAAGACCAGAAAGTGACACCGTCACAGAATGGCCAGGAGCCAGAGCGGGAAAGAGGCGACGATTTCGGAAGGTAGAAGGAACCAACGTGAAGGGAAAAACCAAGAATTCATACCAGTTTCAGGCAACCGAAGAAAATGACTTTTATTTGTCCCTGCTCCAAGAGAGCTGGCGAGGAACAACAGTCAATCAGGCTTTGAATCAATATATGAGCGCCCAGGCACTAATAGATATAGGTGACGGGAAAGGCATTGTGAGTTTCTGGAAGAAGCTCACATATAAGAAAAAAGCAGAAGTGCTCAGGCGTTTCAGTGATGAGGGCTCGGCAAACGAGAAGGCCGATCCAGAGCTGTGGGAAATTGTCATTAAAGGCGAACCTCTGGATTTTTTCCACATGGCTGCTAAATACCTGACCCTCCATCAACTGAAGTATGGGCACGTCTGGACGGCAGAGAAAGAGATCACCGGCGCGAAGAGGAAGAAATAAAGCCATCACCATCAGTGACAGTTCGACTAAGCGAAAAAACGCACCTGAATTCTGGGATAATTGCGCCCAGGTAGAGCTATTGGCTCCAACCCCCTCTGACCACCATCATCAAACTAGGTTTTGCAAAGTTCAAAGAGTTCAGGGATGGTGATATTGAAAGCATCAGCCAGCTTGGCGATCTGGCGGAGAGAGGGGTTTCGTTCTGCTCTCTCGATGCCTCCAATGTAGTTCTTGTGCATGTTGGATTCTGCGGCAAGAACCTCTTGAGACCAGCCACGCTCTCGCCTGAGAGCACGAACTTTTTTGGCTAATCGCCTGGCTGCTATACGTTCTTGTTTCACCCTCCAAGAATCGAGCCAAGCCCGTGAATAAGTCGACCCACGGATCGTGTTTAAAACTTCGAAAGAGTGCAGCCTGTAATTCGTGGGTATGTTTATGACAGCCTAATTATGGTCAAAACTGTGCAAATCAAGCACTGCTGATAAATACGAGGGTAGAGCATGATCAAAGATCCCTTGCGAACCACGGAAGAAGTGGTAGATGGCTATATCCATATCGCCAAGATGATAGAAAAGGGCGGCAATCTGGCCCAAGCAGAACAAGTCTACAAATCGGCCCTCTCGTTAGCGGTGAGCCAAAACGGAGAGCAGAGCGCCGCGACCGGATATGCCCTAGTGGAGCTGTGGGATCTTTATGAGCGGCAAGGACGACAGAAGGAGGCTCAAAAAATGTGGGAAAGGCTCAGGCGCTTGTTAGACCGATACTATGCGGAGATGACCGAAGAAAACAACTAGCGCTGTTTTTTGATTGTTCAGGTGCCAATCACCCTGCCCCGTCTCTAAAAAGCCCTCAGAGGGGCTTACAGACCCCGCAGTTTATACTAGAAAGACATCTTCCTAAGAGGCTCCTGAGTTGTGACCGAGCAGGCCGAGAAATTCAAAACCAAAGAGCTGACCCCACTTGATTCAAAAGTGCGGGAAGCATCTGAGTTTGAAACAAGAGAAGCCGGTCTGCATAACGAAGAGAACAAGAAGATCCACGACCAGACCCAGGCCAGGCACAAGATAGGGCATTCAGCGACTGACTTGATGATTCCTAATCAGTCCGCCGGACCGAGCCTTGAAATGGTTGATGAAGAGGCTGGTTATGTCCTTACCGGCAAAGGTTACAAGCCGCTTGTGCCAGAGGACATCTCAAAAACCTATAAAGCAATTCTTCAGGACATTCCTGAAGTGGAAGACCCGGCCTTGCTTCCCGACAAGGTTGCAGAGGCAACCATTGAATACTATCGCGCCAAGGGCATGATTCCAGACGAGGGCACAAGCAGTTTAGAAGACCTGCAACAGCAGTGCACCTATAGCCCTGATGATCAGCAGAATGGCAGCGATAGCCTACCTGCCATAAGCGAAGACCAGGCAGTGAATTACAGAATTCGGGAGCGCTCCGATAACGGAATGCTAATAGAAACAGGCATCCAGGAGCTGCACCAGGCTACTGAACAACAACAGAAACCCCTAGACTGGTTGGCAGCGGCTCAGAAGATAGCCCAGCTTCCTTTTGATAAGCAACTGCAAGTAATTGGTGCCGGTCTTAGCGCTGGCATCAATGAGTACAACCACCAACAAAGAGAAAGATCCATCGGTGCTCTAATCGGAACCGTTCAAGGCGTCGGTACTATAGCCGTCAATCTAGCCAAAATCACAGACTTTACCGCCGCCTTGATCAAAGGAGATAAAGAAGCCGCTGCCCATGGCGGCGCTGAATTTGGTACTGCAATAGGCGAAACTATTGTTGGTGGTGTCAGGCTCTTCGAAGGTGCTCATCATTATCTAAACGATGTAGGCAAAGCAGGTTATGAAGGCGATTACACCAAGGTTTTCCGAGACATAGACAATTTAGGAAAGTACCTGGACAAAGCCTGGTCTGAATTGCCGCCCCGAGAGCAGACCCGGATAATCTCAAAACTAGGAACCGAATTAGCTACTGATGGATTGGTCGGACTTGGAGCCGCGAAGGCAGCCGGTAGGCTTCCTGGCCAGTTAACCAAGATTCTAGACACCATCTCTACTGACGCCCAACGGCTTCATCTGGCTGGTAAAAACCTCTCTGACAGGTCTGTCAGAGCGATTAAGGATGCCGTAGACGACTTTTTAGCGCCTGAATTTGTCACGCCTGACGGTCAAAGGATCAAACTCGGCCAATTGAATCGTCCTGGCTCCGACAAACCGGATACCAGCATGTTAATGTCTAAGGCTGATGATGTTGGCGGTGGAAAACCGGAAAACCTTGGACCGAGAAGAGGCAGAGAAATAAAGAAAATGGATGAAAAGGAAGTAGTAAATTCGATAGATCGCTCCGCTTCCCAATCCGAAAAAGTTCGGGAACTTCGGAGGCTCAGTAAAGAGAATGAGCCTCTGGCAAAGAGTTTCATAGAGTCAATCGATTCTAAATATGGCACCAAATCACAAATTAGCTTCAAGCAACCTGTAGATATCGCTGATAAGGCTTCAAGACCATCAATCAAAGCCGACAAGCCTTGGTTTGATGTGGAGCATATTAGAGATGCATTGCGCTTCAAGACACCTGTTGATGATCTTCGACTTCTTCCAAGAATCATCGAAGACCTTATGGAGAGCCAATTTGAAATTATCAACCCAGATTTTGAAAAACTTCTGACGCCTAAAGCTCGTGGCTGGCGGATGGCTGCAATCGATCTGAAGGCTCCTAATGGTCAAATAATTGAATTCCAGATATTGCCGCGAGAAATGAATGAAGCTGGCAAGATTGAACATCAGATGTACAAAGCTGTTAGAGGAAAGGATGTAGAAAAACTCTCTCATAGCGAAAAAGTAGAGCTTCTAAAAGTCGATAAGGCAGCTCGAAACTTGTACCAAGAAGCATGGACAAATTACTTAGCGCGGACCGGACAAACTGAGGCTGATATCCGCAAGTCTATCGAAATAGCTATTGAGAAATTAGCAAAATAAAGAGGGTCAGAGTATGTTGGATTACTTGTTGGTTGGCAAAGCAAATACAGGTGAAGTGTCAGTCTTCGACGATAGAGACAATTTCATAGCAGGATTTGTAGACGGAAAGTGGGTTTTAGACCATGTTTTTCCTGATTACTTTCGAGAAGAGTACCTTAACCTAGTACAAGAAGACGAGGAAGCCCTGAGAATTTTGAAAGAGGCTCGGACGGCTCTAAATTGTCCTCTAGGAAAAAACAAATCAGACAAAGCTAAGAGCGCCTGAAATCTCCGTCAGACCAATTTGGTCCTTGAACAGTAGAGGTAAGCCAATGAGAAGAGATGTGCTTTTACAAAAGTCCGATAGTGGAGAAATCTGTCTCTATGACAGGAGAGACAACTTTCACGCTTCATTCAAAAACGGAACATGGGTCAACGACTTGGTGTTTCAGTCATACGAACTAGAGGAATTCAACCTCATAAGCGATCAAAAGGAGATAGAAACGGTTTTAGCTGAAGCTCGGACGGCTCTAAATTGTCCTCTAGGGAAAAACAAATCAGACAAAGCTAAGAGCGCCTGAAATCGAGGATGGTTGAGTACCCCAATATTAGTTTTGGTATAGGAAAGGCACCGGCGGCGGAGCCGTCAGATTATCAGTCGGTTTAAATTAAACGCTGTAAATCTTTGGGGCTCAAAGCTTTTCGGATATGCGATGTAT
>JAGQHH010000628.1 GCA_020431945.1 Cyanobacteria bacterium HKST-UBA02
TCATCGGTGATCTGCCCCTGATTCTCGCCGGGTTTCCAGCGGGATTTGGTGGCCATCTTCTGAGCTTCGATAAGGCTTATCGATTCATGATTGATGTAGTCTGTTATACTGACAACCCGGAAATTGCTGAAATTGCTCTCAGTGCGCATATGCCCCTTGCCGTCGCAAGACATGATCATGACGGACTTTCCGGTGGGTCCGGTGTAATCATAAGTGGCTTTGTAAGGCTTCTTCGGATAGTCGACCTTGGCTGCATCAGCGGCGAAAGACGGCAGAACGAAAGAGAAGCAGGCAATCAGGGCAGAAAAAAGGAAAACAGGCGATAATTTCACAGGGTCACCTCGACAAGCGATCGATCGGCGGCCAGGATATCATATAGTTTGAGCTATGGACACAGTCAGTAAGCTACTGAATTCCCATCTTTTCTTTGTCGGTGGCAGCAGCGTCAGCGCCGCCACTTTGATCTTCGTAATAGGCGGCGGTCTGATGGTGATGATTGCCGCTTCTCTGATCCGCAAGAATCTCATCGACAAATTCCTGATCAAGTATGAGATGAATGACGGTCTGGCTCGCAAGCTCGCCTTCGCGGTGCAATGGTTGATCATGGCCCTGGGCTTCATCCAGGTCCTGGACTGGTCCGACCTCGAAGTCACCGGTGCCGAGATCGTCACACAGATTAACGCGATCCTCTCCTTCTCCATCTTCAAGCTCGGCGAGACATCCATAAGCCTCTGGACGGCTATCTATATCGGCTTTTTCACCGTCCTCCTGATGATCGTCACCAGCCGCACCCAGAAATGGTTCCTGAAGCGCACGGAAGACAATCAATTTCTCGATGTCGGCATCGCCCATGGTGTCAGCTCGATCGTCCGGATTATTGTTCTCGTCCTGGGATTCGTGGTCATCGTCCAGAGCGCCGGCATCGATCTCAGCTCCCTGACGATCATGGCCGGCGCAGTCGGTCTCGGGCTCAGCCTCGGTCTCCAGAATCTGACAGCCAACATCGTCAGCGGCATCAATCTCTATGTCGAGAGACCGATCAAGATAGGCGACCGAATAGAGGTGGACGGCGTCCAGGGAGACGTCAAGAAAATCTCCCTGCGCGCCACGACAATCCGCACCAACGACAATATCGACATCATCGTCCCCAACACGTCCTTCCTGACCGGCAATGTCACTAATCTCAGCCATTCCTCCAAAGACATAAGGGTTAATGTGCCTTTCGGGGTCTCTTACAAAGCCGATCCGAAGAGAGTGCGCCAGGTGGTGGAAGAAGTCGCCGGCGGTCACAAGGGCGTCCTCAAGAACCCCCGGCCGGAAGTGCTTTTCACCGGCTTCGGCGACAGCTCCATCGACTTCACCCTGCGGGTCTGGACCCGGAGCCACCTGCGCACGCCGAAAATTCTGACCAGCGATCTCTACTATGCGATCTTCGATCGCTTCCGGGAAGAGAACATCGAAATCCCCTTCCCGCAAAGAGATATCTATATAAAGGATTCGAAAATCGAAGTTACCGGAGGAGGGAAACTGTCGTGAAAAACAAAGCCAGAACAGCCATACTCGTCGTTGCAGCATCCTTTGTCGGCTACCAGGCCGCCCATGCCGATGCCCTGGTGAACGGGCTCATACCGGCAGGCAACACATCGCTTCCCCAGGGCAAATATATGCTCACCAATCTGCAGTCCGGGCAGGCGCTCTATATCGAGATCGAGAGCAGCGGCCGGATGCTGGCCCAGGATCCGAGGGCTATGCAATTCTCGGCAGTAGCCAGCCAGGCAGTCAGCAACCCGATTTCAACTATCGCACCCGGTCTACAAAAGGATCTACAAAAAGATCTGCAACAGGGTCTGCAACAGACCACGCAATCAGGCGTACAACAGGATCAAAGCAAGAAAGGCCTCTGGGGAGGTCTTTTGAAGCAAGGCGTCGAGTCGCTACTCCAGAATCAAGCACCGAATTCGACACCATAGCCGGGCGCCGCCTCCTGACAAGCCAGACCGATAATGACCATGATTTTGTCTTGAGATGTAAATCTTTTAGACTACAATAAAGATATGCATCGGATAAGCAGGAAATAGCCGGGAATTCATGGTCAGCCACGACGCTAAGAGAGAATCCACCACTAAGAGCGAAACCAGCGAGAGCGCCACGGTCGACGAGCAGAGGTCGGACGGCCCGGTCGTGACCGAAGCCTTGACTGAAACGGACCCGGGCTTCGTGACCCTGGCCAATATCGAGTCCCTGGATGATGTCAGGCTCTTTATCAACCGGGAGCTGAGCCTGCTGGCTTTCCAGTGGCGCGTGCTGGAAGAGGCTCAAGACGCCTCCAACCCGCTTCTCGAGCGTTTCAAATTCCTCTCCATCGTCGGCTCCAATATGGACGAGTTTTTCATGGTCAGGGTAGCCGGTCTCAAGCGCCAGCTCGAAGCCAAGAGCAGCCGCGCCGGCGCCGACGGGCTCAAGCCGGGCGAGGCGCTCGATGCCCTGGGATTCGAGGTCAACCGCTTGCTTGTCGATGCCCAGCGCTGTCTGAGAGAGAGTCTCATGCCGGCGCTCACTGAAGCCGGTATCCGGATGGCTGTCTATAACGACCTGAACGAGGCTCAGAAAGCCGATATGAGGCAGATCTTCCTGCAGAAGATCTTTCCGGTTCTCACACCCATGGCTTTCGACCCCGGTCACCCCTTCCCGCATATCTCCAATCTCAGTCTCAATCTGGCTGTCCTCATCAGAAAAGCCAGCGGGGAGGTCCGTTTTGCCCGGGTGAAGATCCCGGACACCCTGCCCCAGCTCATCGAAGTGAGCCGCCCGGACAGGAGCCAGGCAAGTCCTTCGCCGGTAAGCACCTATATGTGGCTGGACGACCTGGTCATGGCTCATTTGGATTCGCTTTTCCCCGGCATGACCATCGTCGAGGCGCATCCTTTCCATGTCACCAGGGACGCCGAGGTGGAGATCCAGGAATGGGAAGCGGCGGATCTGCTCGAGACCACCGAAGAAGGCATAAGGCAGCGCCGTTTCGGTGACGTAGTCCGCTTGCAAGTAGACCGGGCGATGCCGGCTCATGTGCTCGAGATCCTGATGAGCAACTTGCAAGTACAGCCGGGAGACGTCTACCTGGTGGAAGGTCATTTCCCGCTTCAGAGCCTCAAGCATGTGGGCGCTCTCGACCGTCCGGATCTCAAATTCAAGCCTTTCGTCCCCTATGTCCCCAATATTCTCAATGCCGACGCCCATGACGAGGATGAGTTCGCTGCCATAGCAAGGCGAGACATCCTCCTCCATCACCCTTATGACTCTTTCCAGCCGGTGGTCAATTTCCTCAACAATGCAGCCACGGATCCGTCAGTGCTGGCGATCAAGATGACCCTCTACAGAGTGGGCCGCAATTCGCCTGTGGTAGAAGCGCTTCTGCGAGCCATGGAGAACGGCAAGCAGGTAGCCGTCGTGGTGGAATTGAAAGCACGCTTCGACGAGGAGAGCAATATCGAATGGGCGAGAGCCCTGGAAAGAGAAGGCGTTCACGTTGTCTATGGTTTGATTGGATTGAAGATCCATGCCAAAGTGCTTCTTGTAGTCCGTCGGGTCGGCGACTCGATCAAGCGTTATGTCCACTTCGGCACCGGCAACTATAACCCGGTCACCGCTCATCTCTATACCGATCTGTGCCTGTTCAGCAGCGACGAGACCCTGGCTTCGGACGTCACCGATCTCTTCAACTATCTCACCGGCTACTCGGCAAAGACCGACTATAACAAGCTTCTGGTAGCACCGATCAATCTCAGGCAGAGAATCGAAGCCCTCATCGAAAGAGAGATCCAGCACCAGGAAAATGGCGGTTCCGGACATATCATCATCAAGGCCAATGCCCTGGTGGACGACCGGATCATCAAACTCCTCTATCGGGCTTCCCGGGCCGGGGTCAAAATCGATCTGATCATCAGAGGCATCTGTTGCTTGCGCCCTGGAATCAAAGGCGTTAGCGAGAACATCAAAGTGGTCAGCGTCGTGGGCAGGTTCCTGGAGCACAGCCGGGTTCTCTATTTCCGCAACGGCGGTCACGAGGAGATTTATATAGGCAGTGCCGACATGATGCCCCGCAATCTCGACCGCCGGGTGGAGGTCCTGGTCCCCATAGAAGATCCCGGTCTGGCCACTTTCATCCGCGAAGAGTTGCTTGCCACCACCCTCGCCGATCGGGTCAAGTCCCGGATCATGCAACCGGACGGCAACTATATAAGGTACCTGAGCGAAGACCCGTCCGATGCCCTTTCCTGCCAGCAGTTCTTCATCGAGAAGAACATCGAGAGCTGGTCCGAGCGCTGACCGAGAACTATCCATGTCATCCCTGCCATCCGTCCGATCGCTTATTCTATTGATGGCGCTGGCAATCCTGAGCCTGATCCTGACCCTGCCCCTGACCTCCTGCCGAATCAGGACCCCAGAAGACGACTCGCCTGTCGACTGGGTTTTCAAAGCGCCCCGGGAGATACCCTGGTCGGGGTACGGCATGGCCACGACGCCTGTGATCAAAGACGGAATCGCTGTGTATACCGGCGGCTATTTCTGGCGCAACCAGGTCTATATCTTCGCAGTGGATCTGAAAACAGGCAAAATGCTCTGGAAGTCGGAGGAGCCCACCGAGCAGGTCTTCATCGACGGCAACAGGGTGATCGCCACATCCCGGGACGGGGTCAGCAAGAAGATCCCGGGCCGAGAGCGACCGGCCTATGTGCGAGCCTACAACCTCAAGACAGGCAAACGTCTCTGGCAGATGGAAGCGGCTACGAAAATGCACCCCCTGCAAATTCTTTCCATGGGCAGATTCATCTATTGCTGGGTACCGGAGCAGGATATTTTCGCCATCGAGCCCAAGACCGGAGAGGCGGCCTGGCATCTCGACAAACGCTGCAAACGCCCGTCGGTGAGAGAGTCTTATTGCATCGGTTCCGGAGATCGTATTTTCGCTGCCGTGCCGGGAGCCTATCTGGCCGACATTAATGGTATTACTGGTGATGTCACAGAGATTCCCCTGACCGAGTCGGGAAAGGATCCCCTGGTCTCCATGGCCAGGAAAGACGACATGCTTTTCCTCTACTCGCAAACCGGAGTGCTGATCTCAATCAGCCTCGAGGACATGGCGGTCAAGAACCAGAACGAGGCTCACAAGCTGACCACGCCCCTGGTGCGCTCCGGGGATCGGCTCTTCTTCGGCTTTACCGCTCCTTCTCAAAAAGAGAACGATATCAACGGGCTCTGTATCTACGATCTGAAAGAAGAAGCTCTGGTCAAAATGATCGACTGCCCGGCCCCTATCACCGGAGAGCCCCTGGTGGAAGGATCCACTGTCTACTATTGCAGCGGCTTCGGCGACGGCAAGGTCCACGCCTACGATATGAAGAAAGACAAGCTTCTTTTCGAGACCACCACCGGTCCCTTGCTTGCCGGTCCGGTATCGGGAGACGGGATCCTCTTTGTCAACGGCGAGACCGGTCTCACCGCGCTCAGCAAGAAGACCGGAAAGGTAATCTTCACCGTCAAAGCCGGGCAGCATAAGCCGGAAGGCCGGCCGGTGGTATGGGGCGATCATGTCTATGTAGTGGGTCAGGATTCTAATCTTTATGCCATTAAAGCAGGCCGGTCCGGTGGTATGAAAGCCTTGGACCCAGAGCCTGGAGCAAGAGGCAAAAGTGCACATCCTGGCAGCAATTGACGGATCATCCGCCAGTGAAGCCGCTCTGGCGGCAGTGACTAACCATTACTGGCAGGAAACCACCAGTATCAGCCTGGTGAGCGTGCTCAGACCTCAGAAAGATCGCGCCGCCACCCTGGCGGACATGAAAAAGGGTATCGACGACCTGGCCCGCCGTCTCTCGGAACGGTTCAATCACTTGACCATCAGCGCCGAGGCTATGTCCGGCGACCCCAAGACCTGCATCCTCGAAGCAGCCCGGCAGCGTCGGGCGGATCTCATAGTCATGGGAACGAAAAACAAATCAGGCATAGACAAGCTGCTCCTGGGTTCCGTCTCCCAATCGGTCCTGGCCGCGGCACCATGCCCGGTGCTGATTGTCAAAGAAGGAGCGAACTCGGCACATCTCAAGCAGGGTCGTGATTTCACCAGGATCCTCATAGCCAGCGATACTTCCATGAGCTCCCGGGCAGCCTGCTCCTGGCTCTCTCGCCAGGGCTGGTCCGAAGAAGCAGTCTTCAAAGTAGTGACGGTATTGAGCGACCAGAGCCATTCTTTCGACCGGGAGAAGGATCCCCAGAAAGCGGCCTGGATGATGCGCCAGTGGGGAGAGATCAAGCATCAGACCGCCAGGACCCTGGAGCAGGAGGCCAGCCTTCTGGGCAGGGGAATGGACAAAGAGCAGGTGACGGTGGATGTCCTTCCCGGCGAGCCTCGCAAACAGATCCTCGCCATGGCCAGAGGCTGGAGAGCGGAGCTCGTGGTCACGGGTTGCAGCTATAAGCGAGGGCTGGACAAGCTCCTGACCGGAAGTGTTTCCCAGGCTATCGCCTCATCGGCACCGTGCTCGGTGCTGATCATCAAGGGCCTGGACGAGGAAGGCAGACCTCTGTCTGATAAGGCGAGAGCTCAACAGGCTAATAAGACGAAGAAGAAGGCCCCGCAAGCGCTTGCCGGAAGAAGTGCTCCTCCCGCGCCGGAGGACGATCGGCCGCCTTTCACGATGATGTAAAAGAGGCGCCGATCGGGGCCTTTTCGTATAATCGAAACAGATCTGTTTTATAGCCGATCGATATTGAAAGGCGCAAAAATGCAACTCGTCTCCGCAAATGTAATAGACATCTCGGTAACTTCCCTGAAAGGTCTGAGACCGCCTCTCAAATGGGCTGGCGGCAAGCGCTGGCTGGTCCCGGAAGTGAAGTCCCTGTTCGAAGAGAGGAGCGATCGGTCTCGCCTGGTAGAGCCCTTCTGCGGCGGTCTCGCCATCGCTCTCGGTCTGGCACCGGAACAGGCCCTGCTGAATGATATAAACCCGCATCCGGTTTATTTCTACCGGTGGCTGCGAAAAGGTCTGACCTGCGATCTTCCCATGCACAACGACGAAGACGACTATTACCGGTACCGAGCCGTTTTCAACAGCCTGATCGCCCGGGGCAAGGCCCATACGAAAAAAGCCGCCGAGCTCTTCTACTATCTCAACCGCACCGGCTATAACGGACTCTGCCGTTTCAACAAAAAAGGCGAATACAATGTGCCTTTCGGAAGATATAA
>JAGQHH010000629.1 GCA_020431945.1 Cyanobacteria bacterium HKST-UBA02
CCCGGGCCAGTCCTTGACTTCAGGGTAATCCGCCTTCAGCTAGCACAGTCAAAGGGCCGCCGGTCATTCCTGTACCGGTCCGCTACCAGCCTCGAGATTGAATTTCTCTGTCCGGACCGGCACGAAATTCGGCCCTGCCACCACGAATGATGCTGTTTGAAGGCATGCCTGCCAGCCCGGGAAGCCGGTTTTCCAGCGATGTTGCAGCCGCAGCCGGGCATTGCACTGTCACAACCCCTGTACTAAGGTAATCACATATCTCGAACGACTTTATTGCGAGCAGACAAACAAGAAGACAAATCATTCCCCACACGAATCCTAAGCCTTGAGAGCTTGAGCATCCTCTACCCGGGGATGGAAATTCGTTGTGGGCTTCGATGATCGATCGAAGAAACAATAGACAACGCCAATAAGGCAGAAAGAGAGAATTGATATGGGTTCGATTCTCAAGCTGTTTCTGTCAGGCTTGATCAGCCTGGCCATTTTCACCTCAATCAATTTACCGCAGTCCGTGGCCCTCGGCCAGGCTAGCGCAATCGCCCAGGTTGCTCCTCGTTCGAGTAGCTCTGGAAACTCGCAAGAGACATTCGACGGCAGGCAACTATACCGCAAGGCCTTCGAAGCCCTCCGCGATTATCACGTCACCCTTACCGACACCGCCAGACGAAACGAATGGAAAAAAATCTGGGAAAACAAATTCGACAATTCAGGCGAGCTCGACACGCCGCCCGGAACCGATCGCGCCATCGGCGAGATGGTCCACAGCCTCGGCCAGAGATTCGACTATTACCTTGACGAGAGCCGAACCGCTTCCATGAAGGAGGAGGAGTCCGGTCAATTCGTCGGCATCGGTGTGAGCATCAGACCCGTCACCAGAGGCTCGATGACGATCTCGAAAGAGAATCCGATTCTATTCGCTGAGGTCTTTGAGGAAGGACCAGCTTACGAAAGTGGTCTCAGAAATGGTGACACCCTCAGAGCCATCGATGGAAAGTCCCCAAATGGACTGTCACTGGCGGAGCTGGTCAAGCTATTGCGAGGCAAGCCCGGCTCGACCGTGAAACTCGCCATCGAGCGAGCCGGACCGACAGATCCGAGCATTCTGGAATTCTCGGTGACAAGAAGAGTCGTGGAGACAACCGTTGTTCTTTTCAAAGATATGGGCGACGGCGTGTCCTACATCAGACTGTCGAACTTCACCGCCATCACCGTTCCAGAAAAGATGAGGGAGGCTCTGACCCGGGCTGCGGCCGGTCGCTCCCTGATCCTCGACCTTCGGAATAATCCGGGTGGTCGAATCGACTATGCCTACAGTATCGCCACCATGCTCATGCATGAAGGCGAGATAGTCGAAGTCCTGCAGCGTGACGGCGACTCCCAGGCGCTTACCTCGATATCCCTATTGAGACGAATGATCGTCGAAGAACAGCATCTACCCGACGGAACGACCAGGAACTACAGAGTCTATGGACGAGGCCAACAGGCCCTTATTCCCAGGGACATGCCCGTGGTTGTCCTGGTGAATACTCTCTCTGCAAGCGCTTCCGAGCTCCTCTCAGGCGCCCTGCAGTCAAGCAGAAGAGCGACCGTCGTGGGCGAACCCACCGTCGGCAAAGGAGTAGGACAGGTGGTCGTGCCCCTTCCCTTCAAGAGAACAATCAATGTCACCACACTGGAATTTCGCCCGAACGGCCGAAAGATCGACTGGACAGGCATTATCCCTGATGTTCCGGAAAGCAGCACCGACAACGGAAAAGACGTGCAGCTCGAGAAGGCGTTGTCCACGGCAAAAGGGCTTGCCACAAAACAAGAAACGCAAACGAAAAAAGCAACTCAGATCGAGCAAGAGCACAGACGCTCATTCGAAATGAAAGGAACTGACAAATGAAACGGCTGAAGAATATCTTTTCCATAGCTCTCGCCTGCATCCTCTTTTTGCCAGGCTTCGCTCCGGGACAGATGACCGACGAGCCCTTCGGCTCTCCGCCCGGGCTGGGACAATTCGGCGAGCCGCCTCAGGGCTATTTCGGCGGTCAACTGAGTCCGGCGCAGCTGGAGGAGATCTACAAAAGCATCTGGGCTCAGATAGCCACGATGTACTACAACCCTGACGCCCTCAAGACCTGGGCTGAGTGGGAGCACAAGTTCGACGGCAAGCTCCATTCGAGCAAGGATCTCGACCTGGCTGTAAAAAGCATGGTGGCGAGCCTCAACGACCAGTGGACGAGATACATTTCCGTGGAAGAGCAGATTAACAACAATCGAGATGCCATGTCTGGACTCGTGTCCCTGGGGATCTATACGAAGCGGCTTCCGGACGGACGCTATCAAGTCGACTTCATCGAGCATGGGTCGGCAGCCCAGCGGTCGGCTTTGAGGCGACACGACATAATCGTCTCCGTCGATGGTGTGGAGCTTCGGTCCATGCCAGAAGACAAGGTCGACCAGCAACTTAAGGCTCCCCAGGGCAACCAAGTAGAGATCGTCTATCAATACGGCAACCAGACAGGAACCGCAAAGCTCATTGCCCTGCCTGTCGGTCATGAGCCGGTCATCGTCCGAATCCTGGCAGGGAAGTTGCTGTACATACGCTTTCCCGGATTCGACAGCCCGGCGCGGACCAGCGAGCTTCTCTCCAGGCTGGCTGAGTCCGCCGCCCGCACAGGCGGTGCCCTATCGGGTGTCATCCTCGATCTTCGAGGGAACCCGGGAGGAGAGTTCCAGGAAGCTCTCAAGGTAGCATCAATTTTTCTGGAAAGGGGGATCATCGTGAAAAGCATGACCCGGGCGGGCCGCATCGTCTCCAACCAGACATATGATGCGATCGAGCCCCGGGACTTTCTCGAGACTGGCGTCAGCCAGGAGGAGAGACGCTTTCTGAGGTCGCTTCGAACAGCACCTATGGTAACCCTGGTCGATGGGAACACGGCAAGCGCAGCAGAGATAGTCACTGGAGCCCTTAAAGACAACAATCGTGCCACCGTTGTCGGTGAGACCACCTACGGCAAAGGCGTTGGCTATGTGACCGGCCGCGGACCGACAGGGGGCACAATCACGATTACCGGTCTGCAATATCTGACACCCTCAGGTTTCAATCTCGCCCACAAAGGAATCGAGCCGCACCTGACCGTCAAGCAGCCCCGGGAAGAAACCAATTCAGACACTGCCCTGGCTCGAGCACAAGAGCTCATGAGCAGTAAAAAACAGAAAGGATCGTTATGAGATTCTCAATGAAAAACAATGGAAGACTGATCGTCTCCCTGGCTGCCCTGATGCTCGCTTTGGCCCCGGGACTCTCGAAAGCATCAGAGACAACCGGACCGGAGGACTCTTCCGGCAAAGCGAACCTGACCATCAATCAGAGCGTGGAGCCTCGTGTCTACAGTGAAGGCGGAGGAATCTACGTGTTCGGGATCAAGGTGACTGCTCAAGCCAGCACCACGATCGTGCATGCCATGGAAGGCTCGGAGGTGGCAGCCTTATCCGGCTCCACGGTGGTGGCTGAGAAAGGATCCCTGGTATTCGCCGGCAAGAACTCTAAAGTAACTGCCGAGAGCGGATCGACGGTGCAAGCTCTGCAACAATCCCAGGTCACAGCAGGCGAAGGCTCTTACGTGATCGCTGATTATGACTGCAACGTCATAGCCGAATCGGGATCGACAGTGCGCGCCATGTACGGCTCGCAAGTGACTGCCCGGAAGGGATCGACCGTGCTTGCAGAGCCCGGCTCCTCTGTCAAAGCAGAAGAGGGTGCCAAGGTCACACCAGTCGACGTTCAACCGTAACAAGAAGAATTTCAACCATTAGCCATGAAATGGAGAAAGCCATGTTCAGAAAGACACTCATAAGCCTATCGATGGCCGCCATCCTCGCGATAGCGTCCCCCGCCCTGGCGTCAGCCGGAGCCCCAGGTCCAGTGCTCTTGACGAGTTCGAGCTTCAGCTTCTCATTCAACAACGGCAACTTCGGATTCTCGTTCCACAGGGGAGGCCCCGGACATTACAACCCCTATCTCAATCGGGGCTACCGCGGACACAACTACGGCTATCCGGGTTACGGCTATCCGGGCTACGGCTATC
>JAGQHH010000630.1 GCA_020431945.1 Cyanobacteria bacterium HKST-UBA02
GCCTTCAGGTCATCGAGGCTGAACGAGGCGCCCATTATTTTTTGAACTTACCGAAAAGACCGCCGAGAAAGCCCTTCTTGTCCGATTCGTCTTCTCCGGGCTCTTCCACGTGGACTTCCTCGAAGTCAGGGGAGACATTCTTGAGGGCTTCGGCGAACTCGATGCCGGAACGTTTGACGAATTTCATCACTTTCACCAGGTGATGATCGGTGATGATTCCGGAATCGACCAGTTTCTGACCCTGCATGGCAGAGTCTATAAGCCGCTGCTCGATGAGGTCTTTGGAGATGATCACTTCGCCCAGGGAGATGCCCAGTTGCGAGCCCAGGGATTCGGCACGGGCGAGCTCCTCCGGATTGAGAATCTCAGCCTGACGAATCAGCCACATGATCCTGTTGATGGAGCCGACTTCCTCCTGGCGGGCGGATTTCTCGTTCATGACGACTTCCACCGGCACGCCCCGGTTATTGGCCTGCCTGAGGATCTCGGCAGCCTGCAGGGTGTTGATCTTGCCTTCGTTGACGAGATTCTGGAGTTTGAGACTCTCGTCCAGGGCAGTGGGTGAGATCATTCCCTGCTGGACCAGGACCTGACCCACAGGCTGGTTCTCCACCAGACCTCGCTCGATGGCAGAAACCTTATCCGATTCGGTCACCAGACCCGCCTGGGAAAGGAGCTCTCCCACCCGGATTCTCTCCTGGTCTACCCGGTAAGCGCCGGTCTCCGAAAGAGATTGCTCGATGGTCTGATGCTTGCGATAGGAGGCCGCCAGACCGGCTACAGCCTGGTCGTAAGTTATCTTGCCGTCCCGGACCAGAACCTGGGCTGTGAGAGCGGAAGCCAGGATATTAGAGGTGATGGCCCGGGCCAGCACCAGACAGCGACCCAGAGGCAGGTTGTTCTCCTCGGACTGGCGCATGCACTGGTCTACGACTCCGGGGCTGACTATGCCCGAATCGGCCAGAAGCTTGCCCAGCTCGCCGGAGGCGACGACTTCATTGCGCTCGGCAGGCGGTGCCCAGCCAAGGCGCCGGAAAGCATCATCCAGAGAGATATGACCCTTGATACAGACGTTCAGCGCTCTTACGCCGAACTCGGCGGAGATGAGATTCTCACGCAACATGGACTGGACTTCGATAGCCGCCAGGAGGTCACGCTCGCTCAGCTCGCCAATCGTCATCAAGACCCGTCCGACCGGCGTGCTCGACTTTTTTGCGACCTGGAGCGCCTCCATCAGCACTTCCTGGCGAATTACACCGGCAGCGACCAGCAGCTCGCCGATGCGCTTGGTACCAGCCCTTCTTTCTCGTGCTATCTCCATTGACGCCGTTTATTGAAAGCGCGATCGCTCATAATCCCCTGCCCATGCTAGATAGTCTATCAGGCCCTGAGGCCTTCCAGAAAATCCTATTACGGAAGATATGCCCGTATTTGGAAGAATAACCACTTGAAAAGACGATCTGAACAAACGACGGAGTAAGTGCGGTCAAAGGACCACACTTACTCCAACGAGCCATGGATTCTCTAGGTCAGGATTCGGAGCTTAGTAGTTGTCGTCGTAAGGAACTACGAAGCCTTTGCCCTGAAAGATCATGCTATGGCTGCCGCTATGAGGGCTGGGATAGCCAACGAAGCCATGATGCATACCATAGGCCCAGCCGTGTCCCATACCGTAGATGGCACCGGCGACCATACCGACAGGTGCTCCCACCAGCGAGCCTGCTACCATCTCATAGGCGCCGTCCTCGTTGCCGAGGTTACGGGCGACCATTTTCGTTCCGCCGATGGTACCCTTGACTGCGTCCTGGAAGGTCGCGGTCGGGGTGGTCCACATGGTGGTAACGGTCTGGCTGAGCAGCCGCATTGGGAAGTACCACATTTCATATACTACGCGAGCAGACTCGGGTCTTTCGGGATAAGCGAAGCTGGGAGCTGCCATTCCGATAAGCAAACCTGCTGCGATTAGCGATGCAAACAGTTTTTTGAACATTCCTTTCACCATTCTTCCTAGAAATTAGTGCTTTTAGGCTGACTGACCAGCTTATCTTTCTTCCATCGTGATGTAGCTCCAGCGGCTGAAGGGCTTTTCCCAGCCTTTCTTCCAGCCGTGGAAGAAACCACGATAGACACCGTGAAGAGCGCCGAGACCGAAGCCGACGGTTCCACCGATGGGAACTGCAGCAGCAATCTGACCGGCACCTTCTTCATCGCCGAACTTTCCGGCGACATGCTGGGTACCCTTCAGGAACCAGTGGTAGCTATCATCGATAGGACCGCTGACTCCGCCGGATACTGCAGCGCCGGTGAGAGCACCGACGGTGCGAAGTGGCGCTTGAATGCACCACATGATGGGCTTGGCCTCATAGTCAAGAGCCATAGCAGGAGCTGTGGCGCTAGCCAACAGCGTCGCTGAAAGGATGAATCGACCTAGAGTTTTGTTTTTCATTATTCCCCCACTTTCCGTGATACCCGATGTTTGGCTCTAACTCGGGTTATATGAGAAGGTTTCCTAGTTTTCCTCGACAACGATATAAGACTCGGTGCTGAAAGGTTTTTCCCAGCCAGTCCGCATGCCGTACATCATTCCGGTGATGGCGCCGTAGGGGATACCCCATACCATGCCTACCGGGATTCCGAGAATAGCGCCCACAACATTCTGACCGAGACCTTCAGAATCGCCGAAAGCTTCGGCAAGGTACTTGGTCGTTTTGAGAGGGCAGTTGTAGAGAGAGTGGTAAACCACGCCCTCGGGTGTGTCGATAATTGTTGCGGTAGTTGCTCCGAGCAATGCACCGACGGCGCCGAGAGGCGTGCTGTCGTCTGCGAGCGCCGGGGCAGCCATGCTCATGGTCATGGCACCCGCCGTCATTAACGCGATTAGCTTGTTTTTCATAGTTACTCCACTTGGCCCGTGAGGATGGCACGTTGTCCACCCTCTCGTTATTACCATCGTCACTGTTCAGATGCAATCACTTCAGGTTATTCATCCTTGAATGTGAAGGCGTCTTTGCTGAATGGTTGCTCGAAACCGGTTTTCATACCGTGCCAGCCACCATCAAACACACCATATGCGGCACCACCGACGAGTCCGAAAGGACCACCGACTACGCCACCAACTACCTGGTGGTATGTACCGTCTTCGTCACCGAGTTTGTCGGCGACCCATTTTGTCGCTTGGATAGAACCACGGGTACCATCCTTGACCATGCCGAGGGGTACTCCAACGACCGTGCCTACTCCAGAGCCGAGAACTCGAACCGGCAAGAATACGATTGTCCGGAAGGTGTCATCATCGGCGAAGGAGGGAGCTCCCATCGTGCCCACGAGGGTGGCCGCGATAACAAAAGAGGACGCTATCTTCTTAAGCATGCACTTCTCCATCTGTGATTTGTACTAAAGGGTTGACCAAAATCCGAGACCACCGGGCCTGGGACACACCAATTGTACCCATTTTGCAATACAGGTCTATAGACTCCATCTTGAATTTTGTAGTAACTACGCGGAAACATCGATACTGCTTGCCATTCAACGATCTGTGCAACTGTAAAAAGTTTGTTTTCTTGACAGCCGCTTTTCAAGATGCATATCCAGTCGATTCTGGTATCACATACGATTGGGTAACGCTGGTCATCATACACGGGCCATGCGCCTCTTGACGTCCAGGGGCCCCGGTAGTCGTCACGTTTTCAAACATTTACAGAAAGCAACAGGACGATCGAATACGGCATTCGTACTTTCCTGACCTGTGCGAAACCGGCTTGGCATAATGCTTTTCGTATCATGCAAAACATCGAGGACGGCATGCCAAGAAGATCGTCGCGATACTATCGGCGCTATCGCGAATTTCTGCCGGACCTCGGCACAGGAAAACTTTATCGGCTAAAAAACGTGCGTTTTCAGACGTTCGAGGTGGTCTGACCGATGTGCTCGGTACGATGCCAGGTCGACGCTTGCTTGCCGAAAAGAATCTGACCGAAGGAAATGACTATGCACGGAACCCAGTGCAGATATATGTACGCAGTGACCAGAATACTGTCCACCAGCGCTTGCCAGACACCGAGCTTGCGGTAAAGCCTGGTAGCAATGAATAGATTGAGCTGGCTTACCCAGAGGACCGCGAGAACGGAGAGCGCCAGGAAGCTGCCGTATGTAGGACCACCGGTAAAGAATCTCAGGACGTCGGAAGTCAATTCCATAAGTATCAATGCCGGTACCACGAAATAAACCGTGAATACCAGCGTATCGATTCGCTCTACAAGAGAAAGCCGGGTAGGCGAGTTGAGCGGGAAGATATAGTCGAGATAACGGCGAATGCTTCCTTCGGCCCAGCGCCTTCGTTGACGCCAGAGAGCCTTGATATTGGTGACGCCTTCTTCGAAGACATGAGCATCGGGACAGAATTTTATGTCCCAGTTGCTGACCAGGAGTCTCATGCTCAGATCGAGATCGTCGGTGAGAGTCCTGTTATTCCAGACACCGACGTCGATCAGGGCAGCGCGCTTGATCAGCTCGCCGTTGCCGCGCAATTCGACCGCACCACCGATAAGGTCACGACCAACCTGGAAATAGGTGTCGAGAGAATACTCCGACGCCTGGCAGCCGACCAGGAAGCCTTTTTGATGAAGATAGATGCGTTTTTGCGCCTGCACCGCTCCGACTCTCTCATCCTGCAGGTGCGGAAGGATTTGATTGAGGAAATCCGGATCGACATAGGCATCGGCATCGAAAACAGCAATCACGTCGCCCTTGGATAGCGGCAGCGCATCATTGAGAGCGGCGGACTTGCCCGGAACCGAACCCGGCTCCCGACGAATAACCCGCAGGCGATCGTACCTGGTGGTCAGCTCCGCCAGCACCTCAGGCATGTCATCGGTGGAGCCGTCGTCGATCACCCAGACATAGAAACGATCGTAATCGAGGTTGAAGAAAGTGGCGACTGTATTGCCAATCACCCTGCCCTCATTCTTGGCTGCTACGAAGATGTCCACCCAGGGGTGCCAGGTTTCATCGATTTCGCCGGTAATGCGGGCAGTGGTCAGGGATGGCTGAGAAGTGTTGAGAACTTTCTTTACAGCCCGGGAGACCCGCCGTCTTACATAATGACGGGCTTTCTTGTGCCATTCGCTCTGGGCGCTGAACAGCCACACCGAGTGGGTGATCATCAGGGCCAGGGCGACATAGAGCAAGAACAGGAGCTCGGGTCCGGTGACAAGACTGTCGACCAGCTTGAGCATCGCCCAGATGGAAGCCGTTATTCCCAGTAGGATCAGTCTGTTTCGCATTTCTATAAGTCTATATGACAGCGCTAGAGAATACCATGCTCGACGCTCTCATCGGCAGTCTCCTCTTCCCTGGCCACTTCGGCAAGGGCTTTCATTTCCTGGCGCAGATAATGCAAACCAGCGACCAGGGTAGGAATCCCGATAATCAAGAGGGTCGTGGAGACGCCTCCGGGGAGGTTGTCAGTGGCTACTCCGGCGAGGATCACAGGAATCGTCGAAGCCGCCGACATGGCTGTGTTCTGGGCGCCGAATACCTTGCCGCGCAACTGCTCCGGCACCGCCGCCTGGAGGGCGGCATAGGTGGGCACCGCCACCATGGCGCAGGACGCTCCGACCAGAGCAGCCAGAGTGAGAGGGACAACCAGGAGCATGCCACCGAAGCTGAAATTCTGTACACCTATCAGGGCCTGAGCATTTGCCTTAAAAAATCCCAAGCTTCCGAGCAAGCTCATGAAAAAGCCCAGGAGGCAGAAGCCCCGATAAGCCAGGAGGGTGGATTTGATATGACCGCAAAACTGACCGACCAGGAAATTGCCGACACCCATGCCGAGACCGGCAGCAGCCACGATATAACCGAACTGCTGAGGCTTCAGGTCCACCACCTGCTCCGCCAGTCCGACGGCAATGATATTCAGGGTGATGATGGTGCTGAAAAGAATGGTGATCTTGATAATCGCCCGGAATACGTCTCGGCTCGTGACTATATAAGCGATCCCGAAGCGCAATTCTTCCCACCAGGGCTCCGGCTCTTTCTGAACCGGCTCGTTGTCCTTGATACCGACCAGGAGCACGGCTGCGAGCAGGAACCCGCCGGCCACGGCATACGGGGCTTTGCCGATACCGGTGGAGGAGATGATCGGATCGCCGATGGCAAATCCGAAGCCCAGGGCGATCATCATGGTAGTGAAAAAGAGCGAGTTGGCTGCCAGCAGATCCCCTTTCTTCACCAGACGTGGAATCGACGCGGTCTCAGCCGGGGCGAAGAACTGCGAGCCTATCGAGATCAGGAATGCCAGGGTAAAGGCGGCGGTGGGCGAATGCTTGACGAAGGACGTGGCGACCAGGGCCACGAATCCCGCCCGCAATAGATTGGACGCGATGAGGACGGCTTTATTCGACCAGCGGTCGACATAGACACCGGCCACCGGGCTCAGGATAATCGCCGGTATGGTGAAGGCCACATAGAGCAGGCTGGTCATCTGGGCGGCACCGACATAGTGACCGGCGATGGTGGAATGCTGCAGAGATGTCAGGACAGCCACGAAAAGGACGAAAACGGCCCGGTCGGCGAACTGCGAAAAGATCTGGGCGATCCACAGACTCATGAATTGCGGATTTCGCAATACCGAGCCATAGCCGGTCTGACTGTTTTCAGATTGTGAAGTCACTTAGAGATACCGATTTTGACTATCTCTACTCTATCAGAGGCCACCAGCGGCACCGGCGCTCAAGACGCCCCGCTCACGGGTGGCGGTAGTCTTTTTTCCACCGTCGCTGTCGCCTTCTTCCTCGTCCTGCAGAGCCTGACAGATTCCGCGCTTGCTGCCCTTGATGAAATCAACTATTTCTTTCACTTCCGGGTAAAGCTCGATCTCCTGCTCGATCCTGGTCAGAGCCTGGGTGGCGTTCAAACCCTCGCGATAAACGAGCCGGTAGGTCTCCTTGATGGCTGTCCGGACCTCCTGGCTGACATTGACTCGCTTGAGACCGACCCGATTGATCCCCCGGAACATGCTGGGGCGTCCGTCCAGGGTGGCGAAGGGCGGAATATCCACCCGGGTGCCGGTCATCCCGGAGAACATGCAGAGCCTGCCAATCTGGACATGCTGGTGAACGACGACGAATCCGGCCATGACCGTGTAGTCGCCGACATGCACATGACCGGCCAGGGTGGCGCTGTTGGCCATAGTGACAGCCTTGCCGACTTTGCAGTTATGGGCGACATGAGCGTAGTTCATCAGGAAGCAGTCGTCACCGATGGTGGTGAAACCTTCCCCGGTGGCACGATGGATGGTGGCATATTCACGGATATGCACCCGGTCACCAATCTTGACACCAGTCGGCTCACCCTTATATCCCCGGTCCTGGGGATCGAGACCGATAGTAGCGCCGGCATAGATGTTACAGTCGGCACCGATCTCGGTATGACCATCGACCACCACGTGCGGTCCGATGATGGTTCCGGAGCCAATCTTGACATTGGGCCCTATGACGCTGTACGGACCGATTTCGGCCAGCTCATGGATGTCGGCGCCATCGCCGATAATGGCAGTAGGATGAATAGCCATAGGTTTTCTAATTCCTTATATATATGATTCAGTCACGCTTCATGGTGGCCACCTTCTCCTTGTCGATCATGGAGAAGGAAATCTCGCCTTCGCAGGCGACCTTGTCACCTACCCGGGCAATGGCTTTCAGCTTGCCCACCGGTCCTTTGATCTTGAGGAGCTCCACTTCCATATCGAGCCGGTCGCCGGGCTCTACCATGGCGCGGAATTTGAATCCGTCGATACCGGTGAAGACGCCGAGTTTCTCCCTGTACTCTTCCTTCATCAAGATCGCGATGCAGGCGAGCTGGGCAAGGGCTTCCACCATCAGGACACCGGGCATGATTGCTCGGAAAGGAAAGTGACCCTGGAAAAACGGCTCGTTGGCGGTGAGGTTTTTATAGCCCTTGGCCGATTTGCCGGCCTCCAGGTCGGTAACCCGATCAACCAGCAAGAAAGGATATCTGTGCGGTATCAGTTCCTTGATCTGTTGTATATCCAGTACGGTTTTCGTTTCGCTCACGGCGGCAGTGGTCATCCTCCGATCCTCTCTATATCTTGCAAGAACAGGTAGAGTATACAGATAGACCGGCTCTACCGGCCGGGCGATCTGGGTCCGGGAACCGCCCGGGAGCCGCTATGCTAGGCAATTGCGGCAGGCCTGGGAATGTAGAATTTGCTTAATAGATTAGATTGAGAGGGCCGGGCTATGGCCGAAGCCGAGATCACAATCAAGTATCGCGAGCTACTGCCAACCCTTGTCTACCGCTGCCTTTTCGTGATTCTGCCTTCCTATATCCTTTTTTTCGTCTGGACCTCGATAGTCGCTTTCTTCAGCTTTCTCAACGGCTTTACCACCATGCAGGCCGGTCTCATCGTCATGGGCTGCCTCTCTCTCATCCTCCTGGTCCTCTGCCTCATGGCCGCCGTGGTCGCCGACAACACCATCTTCGTGACCAGGGACGGGCTCTCTTTTCCTTTCCTGCTCCTGCCTTCCCGCTCCATGCGCAAACAGGCAAAATGGGAACAGCTCAAAGGCGTGAAATTCAAGCCCGGCGCCGCCGGTCACCTCACCCTCAATTTCAATGACGGACGCCGAATCAACCTGAGCCTGGGGCGTCTGGGCGAAAAGGCTCTGGAGGATCTCATCGTAGCCATCGATGTCTGGGGCGGGGGTGGGGACTCTTTTCCCGAGCTCCTGGAAGCCAGGACCTATCTGCACGGGGAAG
>JAGQHH010000631.1 GCA_020431945.1 Cyanobacteria bacterium HKST-UBA02
AGAAAGAAGAAGAAGCCGGTAAAGTCCCGGTCAAAATGGTGCCGGTCATCATGATCTTCGTCATGCCTCTAATCCTCGCTCCCATGCTGGGTCCCGCCGTGGTCACCATCATCACAGCTATCGGACCGATCATGCAGCAGGTCAAATAAGCCGGGGTCTTTCTCTGGTCGCTTGTTTCAATAAGACGAGAAACAGCCAGGTCGCATCACGGGTGCGCATGGCTACCAACTTTCTCACGCGCCTGAGAGGATTGCTCGGCACCAGCAGCCTGCCTGAGGGGGAAGCCCTCTATCTCAGCCCCTGCAATCAGATTCATATGTTCTGGATGCGCTATGCCATCGATGCGGTCTTTCTCGATGCCGACCTGCATGTGGTGGCGGTGGTGGATGCTCTCGAGCCATGGCGGGTCTCGCCACACATCAAAACTGCCCGCTCCTGTCTCGAGTTGCCCGCCGGCGCCGCCGGTGCCGCCGGTATCGTCATCGGTGACAGCCTCGAGCTGCGGGATTAAAGGATAGCTCTCTCAGAAGCCCATGAAGCGCAGAGTGGGCTCGGCGAGGAAAATACCCATGACCGTGCCGGCGGCGATGATAGGCGCCAGGGCAATGGGCTCTTTCATGGCTTTCAGGACCTTCTCCGTATCGATGCCGCCCTTGACGGCGGATCCACCGGTGCTGATGACCTTGAACATGGTGGCAAGCTGCTTCCAGGGAATCGCCGTGGCGGTGCGAATCGCCGCCACGAGCCCGTAGATCAGGCAGAAATAGAAGAAGCAGAGAAGCATTCCTTTGAGCCCGAGAAAGGCACCGATGGTGGCCATGAGCTTGGCGTCTCCCATGCCTAGCTTCTCTTTGGGATGCGGGAAGACCATGATCAGGGCGCCCACGATCCAGCCCGCCATGGCCCACAGACCGGCTTGCCAGCCACCGGTGATGAAATTGATCAGGATGCCCAGGGCAGAGGCCGGGAAGGTGATGACGTTATAGATCTTCCTTGTGCGCAGGTCGATAAGGGCCGTCACTGCGACAATTACAAGGATCGCTATTTCGTTTACGCTGAGAGTGGGCATCAATAGTAAGTACTAATTGCAGGTGGCAATAGCATCTACTTCGATACTCACGTCTTTAGGAAGCCGCGCTACTTGAACAGTCGCTCTTGCCGGTTTGTGATTGGGAAAAAATTCCCCATATACCTTATTTACCTCGTCGAAGTCATTCATGTCCTTCAGGTAAATGGTTGTTTTCAAAACTGTATCGAGACTGGCTCCGGCGGTCTCGAGGATGGAAGCGATATTGGTCATCACCTGTCTGGTCTGTTCGGTTAGCGAGCCGGTAAGAAGCTGTCCTGATGCGGGATCGATCGGGATCTGACCGGACACGTAGACAAAGCCGTTTGCTTTCACCGCCTGGGAATAAGGACCGATAGCCTGGGGCGCTTTCTCGGTAGTAATCGTTTCCAGCATGCCAATCACCTCCTGCTCTCAACAGCTCCATAGTCTAGCAGAGAGCCAGGAGTCAGGGATCAGGGGACGGTGAACCCGAAATTGCCGGAGTGCTTTCCACTCTTTCCTTCGTCCAGGCCGCAGGGGGCAATAAGATATCTACCGGAAGAGGGCTCGGGCGGTCTTTGCGGATCGATGTTGGTCCAGTCGATTGTGAATGGCCCGACTCGGGGACCTGTATGGTTCCAGACTTTCTCCCTAATGAACTCTTCCAGGCTTTTACTTCTCTCCATGGTGTGTCTGTCCCGGATGAACTGCCCCCGGGGAAAGAAGAGCTTTTCGTAAGGGGTGGGACAAGTCTGGTAATCGGGGACGTCCGGTAGGTAAAAATCGCAATATTGCGATTTTTCGATCTCGTTCGAGCTGGTGCACCAGTCGCCATTGTCTATGAACTCGTCCGAGCCTGCCGGGGGAAGGTAGCTGCCATGAGCGGTGATCAGGGGGTATGGGTAGGGGCTCGATAGGGTCGGAGTCTTTTTGAGTATCCGCTCGTCCATGAGCTCTTTCAGTATCGATCTGACCGATGAAGAGCAGATATTGGGAGAGTTGACGAAATCACCACTGCTCCATTCTGGTGACATTTGTCCTATATAGTCAGGTTTGAGGGAGCCGGGCAGAGGCAGGGGAGTGCGCCTTGGGATGTCACCCTTTTGTGGTGAATGGATGAATTCGGGACCCTCGATCCATTCGTCGCCGCCCCAGGCGTCAGGAAGCGCGCTTCCGTGACCAGTGGTGATTCCGGCGTCACGGGAGCCCTGGATATCCCTCTTGATACGGTGCACTCTGGTGAAATCTTCGTAGGGAGGTAGACCACTGGCGCCATCATAGATGTGCGAACCATTGAAGTCTCCGATTTGTTTGTATCGGGTATTGAGGACGAAGCTGTCCAGGCAGTTAAAAGGCAGGTCCCCACGTCCTCTGGGTCCGAAGGTCTTTGCCATTCCACCGAAACCGGTGGTCCATCCATCCATGATAGCGACACCATGAGAAAGCAAATCGCCGGGCTTTCTCGAGCCCTGCCATTGTAGAGCCGGGCTGACAGTGAGCCAGCCTTTATAGGAGCCGAACTCATGAGCTCGCGCGGGAAGGGCTCCTGCCAGAAGGAGTGTACAAACCAGGGCCAGTGACTTCATCAGGGAACGTTGAAGCCGAAGTTGCCGCCCGTCTTGGAGTTGTGCTGAGTGCTGTTCTGTCTTTGCTGGAAGGCCGGCGGCGCCTGAGTGCTGCCGTACTGTCCGGCTGTCTTGGCGAAGTCAGGGCGAAGCGAGCCGGGCATGGGAACGGGAATGCGCCAGTTGTTGGAATTGCCACCATTGTGTCCGGCATGGGTGAATTCGGGTCCATCGACCCATTCGTCGCCGCCCCAGGCATCCGGCAGGGTGCTTCCGTGACCGGTGGTGATACCGGCGTCTCGGGAGCCCTGGATGCCCATCTCGATACGATGCACTTTGGTGAACTCTTCATAGGGAGGCAGACCATTGGCGCCTTCATCCCCGTAGATGTGCTCGGCATGACCGCCGGCATTGAGGACGAAACTATCGAGGCTGGTCACCGGGAGACCGTTGCGGCCCCTGGGTCCGAAGACCGGTGCCATGCCGCCCAGACCGGCGGGCATCATCATCCCTAGAAAGCCCCCGGGTCGCTGTTTGCCGGTCCTGACCGCGTCCGGTCTTCCCATCATATTGGTGCGGTAGCCGGAGCGTCCCATGACGCCTGTGCCCCCCTGGGATTCCTGGACCTGAGCATCGGCTGCTGGTGCAAAGCAAGCCAGGAGCGTTACTGCGGCGAAGGAGACGGCGATTTTGAGTTTCATGGTAAGGCCTCGATACTAAGGTGGTTCTTAAAACACTGCTCTTAAAACATTGATTCCTGGTCGAATACTGGTGCCGACTGCTGGGGTGTCTCCCAGGGCAATTTCTTGGGAGCGCTGAACATCGATGGATCGTTCCCTGCGCCGGAATTGCCGGTGGTCAAGTCGCTGGTCACGGCGCCCTGTCCCTGGGGCGCCTGACTGCTCGCGGCATTGCCGAAGGGATTGTCGCTCGAGGACTGGGTGCTCTTGGGCGCAAAGGGAAACTGCTGCTCATCGAAATTCTGCTGAGAATTCATTTGATAAGCCTGGTTGAAATCCTTCTGCACTTTGGGGGCTTCGTAAGCCTTGTCGATATAAGGGTCGTACTCTTTAGGCTTGTACTCTTCTTTCTGAAGAGTCTCCGGATTCAGGTAGTTGTATACCTGAGGGCTGTAGACGGGCTTGAAGGCATTGACGCCGAGACCGATTGAAGACTTCCCGAAGGGACTGTTGAGAAGCATGCGGTGGTAGCTGCTCCCGTGGAAATCGTTGCCTGTGAGAGCGAAGTTGGCTTGCATACCCGGTTTGCGAGGATTGAAGAAGCCCGTGTCATAGCCGCCTTCCTGATGCGACTGTGCCATCGCCGGTGGTGTGGTAAAGGAGGCCATGGCGATCAGGATCAAGAATAGCGGGGTATTGGTCTTAGGCACCTTCGGATTCTCCTAGAGCTCACGGAGAGACGGTATTGATATCCAGGGAGGACGTGGAGGTCATGGGCAGATACCAGCCGCGTCCGCCGACCAGGGGTGTGTCTGGTGGCAGGCCTTGTTTGATCTGGTTGACGCGCATCATGGTATCGCCGTTGAAACCGTAGTTCCATTTCCCTGATGGGATAGTCGGGTTGAATGGCTGGACTCCGAATATTCCAGCAATATCGTTGATGGTGTCAGTGCTGGGAATCGGTACACCGGCGATCCCGCCGAGGGCTCCGATGACGCCGCCGGGTCCGCCACTACCGTTGGACAGGAGGCTCTGCCTTTGAGTCACCGTCAGGGATGGCGCGCCGCTGGGCGTTCTGGTCTGGTCATAGAAAGTAGGTCGGTTGTTGCCGTAATAGTTGCCGACGGTGGTCTGGCTCTGCCGACCGTAGTCGCCGTGATCGCCCTGGGAAGTGCCGACTCCGCCGCCTCCCGAGCCGTAGGTCATACCCGAGCCCTGTCCTTGCGGCCCGATTGGCATGCCCGCGGTGCGGGCACCGCTGTCCGTGCTGAAGCCGAAACTTGGTCCGCCCGGTGAAACCGAGAATCCCTGAGAAGTCTGACCTGTCACCATCGAGCCGGTGGTCGGGGGACCAAAGCTCGCCACCGGACCGCTGGCTCCCATCTGGATTCCGCCCCCGGGCAGGAAATTGCCCTGGGCC
>JAGQHH010000632.1 GCA_020431945.1 Cyanobacteria bacterium HKST-UBA02
TCGTTCAAAAGCACCTTCACATTCGGCCAGCGATAGACGAGTCTTCCGACGCCGGAGTACCCGCCCCACTGCTCGAGCGCCCTCTGGTTCCTGAATCGGGAACGCGTGCCCTTGAGTTTCATTTCCCTTCTTTTGATCAGGGTGAGCGCATCTGCGTTAGAAAGGAGGTCATTGGGGGACCTCCGGGTATGGTCGATCCACTGCTGAACGAAGAATCTCGTTTGCGGGGTGATGGTGTGGCCATGATCCATGGTCAACTCCCAGAGGCGGCTCACCGACCAGGAGCGAATTTCCTCCAGGGGAAGATTTGCGGTCCATTCATCGAAACTTGCCTGATGCTCGGCGACAAGGTCTTCATGGTTTCGAAGCCTGGCGAGCTGAACGTTGTACGAGAGCGCCGCTCCATGCATCACCTCCGAGAACAGCCGTGCATGGGTCAGGAGTTCTTTATGCTGTTCGGAAAAGCGGCCGTAGTCCGGATGTTCCCATGGAGCTTGGGTGTCGGCGGGTTCGCAGTGCAGTGCCAAGAACGAGAGGAGACTATTGGGGCAAGCGACCTGGATGCGATCCCGAATAAATTCGGCTTCTTCCCTGGATAAAGCGAAGTTCACCGCCCCCGGAAAATCTTCCGGAGGTGCTGGCAATCGAGGATGCCAACTGAGAGTGGCCATCCGCTGCTCAACGTCGATGTCGTCTCCCCGTACCTTTGCGTCTTTCTCAAGAGCCTTCAGGGCATTCCGGCGACGGTAAGTCTCGTCGATGCGCCTGTGATATTCGTCCTGCGAGAATGGCGTAATGCGTATTCCCCAGACACCGAGACCGGCCCAGTAGACGGAGCTGGGCAACCGTTTGAGCCTCTTTCCTGCGGTCTTACCAAAGACGCCAGCCTGATCATCGGAATCCATCAACGGCTGAACCAGGTCTCTTTCCAGCTTGTCAGCCTGGATCGAAAAACTCTCTGCTGGTAGTCGCTTCTCTTCCAGCGAATGGTAAATCCATGGCACGAAAAGCATGTAGCGAAGGCGTGTCTGGATCGTGCTTGTTCCTGGAAACAACTGATCGGCAAAGCTGTCCCGCACGGAGCCGAGCCCAAGCTCGTCACGACTTTCCTTTTCCTGGAAAAGGGAAAGGATGCGAAGCGTTTTATCCCTAGCTTTAGAGTCGTGATCTATCCATGAGAGAGTTGAAGGCATTTAGATATTCCTCTCATAATCTCAGTACGGCTTCTGCCCGTTGTTAATAAAGTTCGAATAGGTATCGGTCAGCAGTTCTGCATCTTCATCAAAGTCATCCGGATCTTGGTAACCACCAACATCATCCAGCAGCAAAACGGTCAGTGTTTTGCCGTATTCTTCCGAGTAGATGCTGTGCTCGACCACTTCTTCATCGAACCAGATGCCGGCTTTGTGGCGCACACCATCCCGCGCATGAAATGAAAACTGCTCCTGGGCGGCCAGCGAAAGCTCTGGCACTTCGTTGAATCCTTGGCGGGTCGCGAACTAGCGGCCAGACCGAAACGCTTTGTCGCTGGATTTCGCCCAGTGCATGCAGCCTTCCTCGGACAATACGGTCACGGCGCGACGCTTGGTAATCTCGGTCCAGCGCAAGGCGGCGGCTGTCAGCGAGACGCCATAGCGGTCGGCGCAGTG
>JAGQHH010000633.1 GCA_020431945.1 Cyanobacteria bacterium HKST-UBA02
GGATGAGGAAGACAGCCACCAGGGAGCGCAGGATGCCGTCGAACGGATTGACCTGTCCGAGAACCGGGTTGCCGGCGGCCATGATCGCCCGGGTCTGCGTGATGACGGCACCGGGAAGCAGGAGCAGAACTCCCATGGGGACGAAGATATTGTCTCTGATCCGGTTCCAGGGGTTACCGGCATCGACTGTGAAGTTATAGAGGAAGCTGCCTGTATACTGAATAGCGCTCTCCGCCTGGTTGTGCCCGATTTCGGCGGCGACGTTGGCAGCGCCTGTGGCCTGACCCATAGCCTGAGCCTGACCTTTCGAGGCTTGCGAAAGAGGGTTGTTCTTGATCTGCTCGCCGGCACGCTGAGCGGCAAGAGCTGCGGTAGTAAGGTTGGCGGCGGAAGCAACACCGTGAGGATTATTGAAGCCCTCGGCTTTGTTGATATCACCGGCGATAGCGCCCTGGTTCTGTCCGGGATTGGTCTGGCGCTGATCGTAATCGGTCGGATCGCCGCCTATGAAAGGACCTTCTCCGAAGTTCTGACCGGCAGTCCCGGGAGATCTGTCCTTGCCTGCAGCCGAGCCCTGGATACTCGGGTCGGTTTCGCGACCGGCAGGATAGTCTTTGTCCGAAGTGGCATCGCCTTCTCTGGCCATATAGGAACGGTGCTGGGTGACCAGACCACCGGCGGTGGGGTCAGCCTGGGCGAAACAGGGCAACGATGGCGTTAAGATCGCCCAGATCATCGCAACTACTAAGACTCTAATCGTACCAACCACTCTCACGACTATTTCTTGCCTCCCTGCGACGCTTCGCTCACCGCGCCTTCAGCTTTCTGCAATATCTGGGAAACCATTTCCCCGGCTTTGAAATCAAAGGGATTGAAGGGAACATAGGTGAGAATCACCAGGAAGGCGATAAACATCAACAGCTCCCATTCGGAGAAAAGCGAGAATCCGCCCAGGGCTCCGAGCCAGCCCAGGCGGGTATCGATACACAAAAGAACCACTGTCCACCAGAATTTCCAGAGCGACAGGTTGACCACCGCGTCGATCCATACGGAGAAGACCCGGTTGAACATCTGCCCTATCCCGGATGGCCAGGCGTACATAGCAGCAGCAATGGGTCCGAGCAGCATCAGGTAACAGACCATGGTGATCTGGAAAGCACAGAGCATGACGAGACCGAAGGCTGCCGACTGTGCCATCCCGTTCGCAAGGGTCTGGAGCATGACCGTGGCAGTGGATTGGGCTTCCACCCCGGACAACTGCTCGGCTCCCTGAGATAGCTTACCGAGAACCGGGAACATCGAAGGGTTCATCACAGCGTTACGGGCGTTTTCTATGGGAGCCCTGAAAACCTGCTCGTCAGCCCAGAGAAAGATCGTAATCGGATTGACATAACGCGATACTTCGTAAGTAAGAGAGTTGCCCACATCAATGCAATAACTCAAAATCACCTGTGTTGCTGGAATGAGAAAGACAGCGATCATGCCCCTCAGAATACCGGTGAAGGGGCTCACAGAGTCCTCATCGGAGCTGCCCAGGATGCCGTAGGAGACATAGCCTTTCATCTGGGTGAGAACGGCGCCCGGCAGGAGCAGCAGGACTGCCATGGGAATATAGACAGCCTCATACATTCGCTGAACGAACCAGACCGCGTTCTGGTGCGTCTTTGTCGGCTGGTAAGCGCTTGCCGGAGACCCGGAGGCCTCGTTGGCGACATTGATGAGCGTCTCCATCTGCAATTCGAGCATGGCAAGCCATGTCGGATCGAATGCATCGGCCAGGGAATCGGCAGCCGCCTGGGCACCACCATGCATGCCGGCCTGACCATTGGCAAAAGCGCTGCCGGGCTTGCTGTCCATGTGACCGGCTTTCTGGGCGGCGGTGGTAAGGGCGGTACCGGCCTGACCGGCGGTCAGCACACCGCTGGAGGCGTTCACAGCACCCTTCACATTCTGTCGGAGAGCCGCCTGCACACGGTTCTGGCTGGTGACGGTGGCCATGACCGGCTGCGTATAACGGGCGATAGGACCGCGAGGTCCCTTGCTGTTGTCGATGGGAAGATGATTGCCGCCGAGCGGCATATGGTTCCAGAAAGGACCCTGGATCATTTCGCTTGCCTGTTCTTTGATCCCAGTCCGCATCTGCGATTCCACTTGCGGTGAGAAAGTGTGGAGAGCGCCACCACCACCGGAGCTCGACCCGGCTCCACCCTGGGTGATCGCGCCGTTGGTCTGGAAGTCGAAGGGCTGTCCCTGCAGAGGCTGGTTCACCTGGCGGTTGGAGAGAGACTCGGCATCGACGATGTCGGGATCGTGCGTGGCCTCGGCCCAGCGTTCGGTAGCCGTGTTGAGGTTATAGTTGTTGAGTTCGTACGAAAAAACTGATCGCGGTGCTAATACAAACAGAAAGAGGAGCGCTGCTGCTATGGCAACGTTCCGGTAATGGGTGAGCTTTCGGATGCGCATACAGAAGCCCTCAAGCCGAACCGTCGTTCGACTCTTTTGAAAGTGAGCACGCAATCATAGTAAGTTGGGTCTTGGTCCTAAAGGGGCGGGCTGGAGGGAGAGC
>JAGQHH010000634.1 GCA_020431945.1 Cyanobacteria bacterium HKST-UBA02
ATGGTGGCTTGAGATAGAAAGATTCATCCGTTCCTCTTCCGCCTGACTCCCAACCATATCTTTATTGGACGCAGCCCCAGAGTCCTTAATGCCGTTGTGGCGTTGACGGTTTGACCAACTTAAAGTTCTAAAAAGCCTGCGCCTCACAAAGCGGCTAGTTCCTTTAATCAGCTTCACGTAGGGTTTCTTTCGGAGAATGTCTAACTCTTCAGCTATGCTGTCATAAGCATACTGCAGTCTCTCTTTTTCTCCTCGCAACTGGTTTATCTCTCGCTGTCTGGCAGAATTTACGATATCCAGAGCCTTCGTCGATGTCGCCATGTTTGCTATCTGTTGGGCTGATTTGGAAAACTCTTCATTGAGGGCTGTCACTTTCTCTTCAGTCTCTTGGAGTCTACCCTCGAGTTGTTCACCTTGCGCTCGGGTCCCTACTCTTGAATGGATTGCATCTAGACGGGAAAGGACGTCGTTCTGGGTTTGGATCAATTCCTGGTAGAGATTTGCATAGCGCTCCTCAAGAGATCCTAGGATGCTTCTGAAGTTTCCTGAAATTTCTTGTTCCGCCTTCAATGCAAGATATTTGTTCTGAAGATCTTCAATTTCCTTGTTTCTTGTGGTCAACAGTTCTGCATCTACTTGAGATTGTTGGAGGCTTTCTCGTAAAGTTAAATTCTCATTGTTGGACTCAAATAATTGACGCTCCATTTCACCACACTGGTTACGCAGTGCGCCTGCTTCTATTTCGAGTTGTTGCTTATTGCTTTTTAGTGATTCTATCTCAATTCTTTTAGACTCCAGTTCTTTTGTCAGACTTTCCAAGCGATTAGTGAGCGACTTATTCCAATTGTCTAGAATCCTGTCGTGGAGCCTCTGAATCTCGATGTCTTTCTCGAGAAGATGTTTCTCCGCTGCGAACTGTTCACTGGTCGCCCTAATATTAGTGAGGCTCGTTTCCAGGACGGGTGCGGTTCCGGGGAAATTGGAAAGTGAAAGTCCAGGATTCTCATGTTTTAGTATGTCTGCGTGAGCGTATATAATTAAAGCTTGCTGTCCTCTCCATCTAGTTCCACGGCGCTTGTCTGTATCTATAACGGTATAATAAACGCTAATCCATTGTTCCCAATTGAAAGGCAGTGTGTGTGGGAGAAATCTGAAGAAGTGTTCCTTCTCGAGTCTTTCTGGGTCTTCTGCAAATGGAATTAAAACAATAATATATCGCTTTGCCACCTGGCCAAGCGTGTTTCGAAGGATCGATACCGGATCCCTAAAATGCTCGAGAACATTCGACGTAATTATAACATCGTAGCGCGGAAGTTCTTCGGGACTCAGATTGGTCCAATCCTGCGCAAGGAAAGTGTTCTTTGGATATCTTTCCTTTGCTAGTTCGATAGCTCTTCTGGAGAAATCAACTCCTGTAATTTCTAATCCCGGGAGTAGTTCAGTAAAATAGCCAACCAATTCTCCTAATGCACAACCCCAATCGCAAATCGTCATCTGATTGCGACGAATTTCAGTCAAAAGCCAGTCTGGTAGATTCTCTGCAATTAGTTCAGAAAAGAAGAGCGATTGTTGGTCTCCTGATTTTTCTAGCCAATCGCCATCGAACCTGAAGTCCCAATAGTCAGTTGAATTTAGTTTAGTGTAATCCTTCATATTCTCGATTCCATTCTGATGGACTATGTCACGGAGATGGTGATTTTCGGTTCTACAATCCCATAATGCCGTCTGTCAGATATGACTGTGAATGGGAAAAGATTTTCGATATAGTCGGCATAGGTTCGTTTGCCTTGCACCATGTATTCGATAGCTAGGATTAGGATGTAATCAGCGGGGACGAGTGGGTTCGTATATTCAAAGTTCCCTTTGAGGGAGTCTCCAATATTAAGGTCTGTCCATATAACATTGTGATGAGATGAGGACACAGCGATTACATCAATTCCACGAGAATCCCTGAGTGCGAAAGCCACGGACACGGCATCAGCATCAATACGCCCTTGGACATTTGCGCAGAAGGAAATCCGGATAGATTCGAGGTATTCAAAGAACGGCGTTGGTCCGGTTTTCGACCCCACCATCGAAAAAGTAGTAATTTCTATCTCTCCATCTCCCCAACGCCTGACAGGAGAGGTTCGCCCGGGATAGTCGACCGGTAGCATGGCACCATCTATGGTAGCTTCCTCAAGCATTGAGGGATCAATTGTTTTTGTGGATGATGGAGAATCAGCCGAGCCTGAAAAAAGGGACTCCATATACCGGTTTGTGACTTCTTCAGCGCTTCCTATTGCTTTCATACGTCCTGCTTCAAGCCAGAGTGCGCGCTCACAGAAGGTTCTTATATTGTTCACACTATGTGAGACAAAAAGAATTGTGGTTCCTCTATCAATGAGCTTTTGCATGTGTGACATGCACTTGATTTGAAAGACAGCATCTCCGACGGATAGTGCCTCATCCACAATTAAGCAGTCGGGATCTGATAGCGCATGTACGGCATAGGCAAGTCTTACACGCATGCCGCTGGAGTACCTTTTGATAGGTTGGTCAATAAAGTCTCCAATTTCGGCAAAGTCCTCGATCTCATCAAATTTCGCTTCAATTTCTTTTTTGCTAAAACCAAATAGGGCTCCGTTCATAAAAACATTTTCTCGGCCCGTAAACTCTGGATTGAACCCACTTCCGAGTTCAAGAAGAGCAGAGATGCGCCCCTGAGAGTGAGAATTACCTAGAGTCGGGCGCATTATACCTGCTATGATTTGAAGAAGGGTACTCTTTCCGCTTCCATTTCTTCCTACGATGCCCAAAGATTCACCAGTGTTCAGGTTGAATGTTATATCCCGAAGTGCCCAGAATTCTTTGTAAAAGGACCTTTGATGCCCAAGCAGTAATTGGAGAAGCCGGTGGTGCTTCTTATCGTAGAGATGGTAACATTTGCTTACATTGGTGACGCGTAATAAGCAACCATTAGATGACATCCGCAAACCCCGCCTTCGTCTTCATAAACCATATGTACCCAAGTTGAGCAATTAAAGCTGATAGGATGAGTGCAATGAGAAGTCCGAAAGGGCTCGGCCATACATCATTAATAAGTATGTTTTTTGTTTGCTCTACAAACCAAGTCAAGGGGTTGAGCCACAGGACAGTCCGGATCGGCTCTGGGGCTTTTTCTAAGGAGTAGCATATTGGGGTCACGAAGAAGAGTACACGCATGGCGATCGGGACAGCATACTGTAAATCTCTGAAGAAGACGGCCAATGATGCGACAAACCAAGACACACCCAAAGTCATGAGGAAAAGAGGAAAAACGATGAGCGGGAGTGCGATACTTGTGAGACAAATCTTGTGAAAAATAAGTAGTACTCCGATCAGCGCCATTAAGAACCAGAATAGGTATAGGAAGATCGTGCTGAGGCAATTGGCTAAAGGAAGGACTTCAAGGGGAAAGACCACCTTTTTTACATAGTTCGCATTTCCAGCAATCAGTGTTGTGGAAAGGGTTAAGCAATCGGAAAAGTATTGAAAAACGGTCAATCCGCAGAGTAGTGCTAATGCGAAACCAAGTTGAGAGTGGTTTTCTTCTGGCCCCAGGCGAGATCCCAGAATAACACCAAAAACCACCGTATAGATTGCCAGAATTAGTAGTGGCGAAATGATGATCCAGGCTAGTCCCAGTATTCCACCCTGATATTTCTGGTGAACCCCTCGAATGAATAGCTGGGTCGTAAGATTCCAATTCTTTCGAACAGTTGCCAGGGCGACATAGGGTGATTCTGAGGCCCAGGCAAAATTCCCAATTGTTCGGATAACGGTGCGAATCATAGAATTTCCACTTGTTGAGGAGGGTTTTGCGGGTAGGCGGTCCCCCACTCGCCTTCATATCTGAAGGAACCAACGATTGCAT